>DASSGI010000001.1:0-2134 GCA_035857655.1 Casimicrobiaceae bacterium
CTGCGCGAACAACTTCCACGGCCGCTCGATCACGATCGTCGGCTTCTCGTCGGAACCGCAGTATCGCGACGGCTTCGGGCCGTTCGCGCCGGGCTTCCGGCAAATTCCTTTCGGTGACGCCGACGCGCTCACGCGCGCAATCGGGCCGAACACCGCCGCATTCCTGGTCGAGCCGATTCAGGGCGAAGGCGGCATCGTCGTGCCGCCTGCCGGTTATCTCGCGCAATGCGCGCGCATCTGCCGCGAGCGCAACGTGCTGCTGATCTGCGACGAAATCCAGACCGGCATGGGACGCACTGGCAAATTCCTCGCGTGCGATCACGAGAACGTGAAGCCCGATGCGATCATTCTCGGCAAGGCGCTCGGCGGCGGTCTGCTGCCGGTGTCCGCATTCATAGCGACCGAGGACGTGATGCAGGTATTCACGCCGGGCGATCACGGCAGCACGTTCGGCGGCAATCCGCTCGCGGCCGCCGTGGGTCTCGCCGCGCTCGACGTGCTGTTCGAAGAAGGGCTGATCGAGCGCTCAGCCGAGTTGGGCGAGCATCTGCTGATGCGACTGTCGACGGTACGCAGCCCGCTGATCCGCGAAGTGCGCGGCAAGGGACTCTTCGTCGGCGTCGAGATCGATCGCGAGCGCATCACCGCGCGGGACATCGTCGACAGGCTTCTCGCGCGCGGGATCCTCACGAAGGACACGCACGGCACCGTCATCCGCTTCGCGCCGCCGCTCACGATCGACCGCGAGACGATCGACTGGGCGGTCGAAGAAGTGCGGGCGGTGTTCGCCGAACTGGGCGATGGCCTGAAGCGCGCTGCATAGTCGCGACGGCGGGCCGGAAGAAAGTAGGGTCAGAAACGATTTCCGGTAGAAGTCGTCTCTGACCCTATTTCCCAGCGCCGCGTTCCCGGGCGCTATACTCGCCGCATGCCGAAGCCGACACTCGCGGGCAAGCTGGTTGTCGCGATCAGCTCGCGCGCGCTGTTCGATCTCACCGAGAGCCACCGGATCTACACCTCCGAGGGCGTCGACGCGTATCACCGCTATCAGCTCGAGCACGAGAACGAGATCCTCGCTGCGGGGCCTGCGTTCGTGCTGGTGAAGAAACTGCTGCGCCTCAATCGGCCGGACAAGCAGTACGTCGAAGTGATCCTGCTCTCGCGCAACTCCGCGGACACGGGGCTTCGCGTCTTCAACTCGATCAAGCACTACGGCCTCGACATCACGCGCGCGGCGTTCACAAAGGGCGAGCCGACGTCGCGCTATGTGCCGGCATTCGGCGCGCATCTGTTCCTTTCCGCCGATCAGGGCGACGTGCGCCGCGCGCTCGATGAAGGTCATGCCGCGGCGACGATCTTTCCGAGCGGGGTGGGGACGAACGAGACCGACGAGCTGCGGATCGCGTTCGACGGCGACGCGGTACTTTTTTCCGACGAAGCGGAGCGCGTCTACCAGCAGGATGGACTCGCGGCGTTCTCGCGCAGGGAAGCCGACGCAGCGAACGAGCCGCTCACCGGTGGGCCGTTCAAGGAGTTTCTCGCCGGCCTCCACCGGATCCAGGCGGATTTTTCGGAAGACGCGAGCCCGATCCGCACGGCGCTCGTGACCGCGCGCAGCGCGCCCGCGCACGAGCGCGTGATTCGCACGCTGCGCGCCTGGAACATACGGATCGACGAGGCGCTGTTCCTCGGCGGCCTCGACAAGGGCGAGTTCCTGCGGGCGTTCCGCGCCGACATCTTCTTCGACGACCAGCGGACGCACGTCGAATCGGCACTGAAGCACGTCGCGGCCGGCCACGTTCCGCACGGCATCGCCAACGAAGAGCAAGCTCCGGTCCGGTGAGCACGCCGGCCAATCCGTTCACGCTCGCCGACTGGCGGCACACGGTCGCCGAGCACTATTCGGCGGTCCGTGCGCTCTCCGGCACCGACGGTCCGGCAGCGTGGACGCAGTTCCGCGCAGCGCGCGAGCGCCTTTTCCGCGAGCATCCCGACAGCCCGATCGAGCCCGGGCGACGCGCCGGATGGCGCGGGCTTCGCTGGTTCGACTACGACAAGGCGTGGCGCGTGCGAGGCGTCATCGACACGTCGGCGAAACGGAAAAGCTTCGAGATCGAGCTGGCGTCCGACGGTG
>DASSGI010000002.1:0-5351 GCA_035857655.1 Casimicrobiaceae bacterium
TCCAGCAGCGCCGAAACCCGGAGCGGGAGCGCGAAACACTCGATCTCGCCCGAAGCGCGTTCGATGCGGTGCTCGTCCACGGCGATCGACGCTTCATCCGCCTCGACGCGTCCTTTTCGCTCGCCTCGGAGCTCGGCATACCGGTTCATTACACAGGATTCGTCGCGCCGTCGCAGCCCGCATCGCCGACACGCGCCAGCTGGCGCGGTGAAATCGTCGTCTCGGGCGGCGGTGGTGCCGTCGGCTTTCGGCTGATGCGAGCGGCGATCGACGCCCGAGCGCGTTCGCGCGAGCGTGCCGCTCGCTGGCGCTTTCTCGTCGGGACGAATGCGGCCGACGAGGAGCTCGCGACGCTCTCGCGCGATGCGAATCCGAACGTTGTCGTCGAGCGTGCGCGCCCGGATTTTCCGGAGCTCCTCGCGCAAGCGTCGATCTCGGTTTCGCAGGCCGGCTACAACACGGTGCTCGACGTGATGCGCAGCGGCGCTCGAGCCGTGCTCGTACCCTTCGCAGAGAACGGCGAAACCGAACAGCGGATGCGAGCGGATCGGTTGCGGGAGCGCGACCTGGCGGTGGTCGTCGACGAGGCGGCGATTTCCGGTTTGAGCCTCGCGGCGGCGATCGACGCCGCAGCTGCAAAGAAGGATTGGGGAGTGTGGGATTTCGACTGCGACGGCGCCGCGCGCTCGGCGGCGATCATCGTCGAAATGATGGCGCATCAGCACGCCGGCGCGCGGAAGCACGGACGAGTGCGCTGCGTCGACAACGTTCCTCCGGCACATCGGGGCAACACTGAGGCGCGGATGAGCTCGTGGAAAAGCCTCGATGCCGAGCTCGCGCGCTGGCGCTCCGGCGGTCGCTGCGCGACATTCTGGTGCCGCGACGATGACGCGTCGCGCGATTCGGCGGCGCTGAAGCGGCTGCTGGAAATCGCCGAAAGCGCCGCACTGCCGATCGCACTCGCGACGATTCCGGTAGTGCTCGAACGAAGTCTCGTCGCCGCGCTGGCGCAAACGCGCTTCGCGACCGTCGTTCAGCATGGGTATGCACATCAAAACCATGCGCCGCCGATGGAACGCAAGATGGAGCTCGGCTCGCATCGCGCCACTGAGGAGACGATTCGAGAGCTCGGTCGCGGCTCCCGCATCCTGAAGGGAAGTTTTGGCGAACGCTTCGTCCCGGTCCTCGTTCCACCGTGGAATAGGATCGCAGCCCCAATCGTTGCGAAACTTCCGGACGCGGGGTTTCGCGGACTTTCGACGCTCGGCCCACGCAAGACTCGATGGGCGGCGGAGGGATTGTTGCAGTGCAATAGCCATGTCGATCTGATCGACTGGCGCCACAGCCGGGCGTTCATCGGTTCCGACGCAGCGATCGATTGCGCGGTGACGCATCTGCGTGCGCGG
This sequence comes from Casimicrobiaceae bacterium, assembly GCA_035857655.1. Lineage (GTDB taxonomy): Bacteria > Pseudomonadota > Gammaproteobacteria > Burkholderiales > Casimicrobiaceae > CAIWHR01. The sequence continues at coordinate 1,407 of DASSGI010000002.1, forward strand.
CGCGAGGGCGCTGCGGATGCCGACGAGCCGACCGGCATCCTGACGCATCATCTCGACATGCAGAGCGCAGGCTGGGACTTCTTCGCCGAGCTCGTGGAGCGCACCCGTGATATGGGCGCCGCCTGGATCGACGTTCAGGCGGCGTTCGCCGAGCCCGGTCGCGAGACGCCTATTTCCGCCCGATCAGCATGAACCGCACGTAGCGCCGGAACTTGCGCTCGCCGGCGTAGAGCACGTCGCGCATCGGCACCTGGCCTCGAAACGCCGCGAGATCGGGCACGCAGTTGACGTGCTCGGTGCAAGCGAAATAGTCGTTCGATTGCAGCGCGAGAAGTTGCCCCGCAGGGATCCGCCGATACCAGCGGTCGAGATCCTCGACGTGCTCGCAGCTCGTGTTGACCACCAGATCTGCGGCCGGGGAGGCTCCTTCGCCGGCGTAGTCGTAGTCGAGCATGTCGGCCGTCAGCGCCGTGAACTTCCCGGCCCGCACGTGCGTCGCGTTGACCGCAAGCGCGATAGCGGCGCAGCGCGGATCGATGTCGAGGCTCACGACCCGCGAGATTGCGAATCGCGGATCGTGCAGCAGAACGGCGCCGAGCACGCCGAACCAGCCCCCGAGGATCAGAACATTGCCGAGATCGCGGCCGACGGACTCGGCGAGCGTGTCGGCGAGCCACATCTTGCTCGCGATCTGATTCTTGTTGAGCGCCTGGGCGAGCGCGGGTTCGTCGTGGCGTACGAGCGTGCTCAGGACATCGCGCTGCAGCGCACTGCGCGTATAGACCGCCATCCCCTCGAGGATGTCGCGGTAGAACTCGTCCTTGTCCATCGCAACCATTGGCGGCTCTTTCCGTGCGCCGACAGGTTCCCGGCACCCCGACGCGAAGCGAGCCCGAGGCTCCGGCGGGCGCAGTCAAGGATAACAGGGGTCTCCGGGCCGCCATCGGACAGGCGATCTTTCCTTCGGTACGGCCGATGTCGTATTCTGTAGAGCGACGGCCGCGGAGGACTCGGGTGGATGTATTCAAAGAAGCGGAAATGCTGCGCCGAGTGCCGTTTTTCGGCGGGCTCGACGCCGCGAAGCTGAAGCTTCTCGCGTTCACGAGCCGCCCGCTCAAGTTCGCGCCCGGCGAATACCTGATAAAGAAGGGCGACGCGTCGGACAGCGCATACGTGATCCTCGAGGGCGAAGCCGAGGTGATGGGCGAGACGGGTGAAGGGGAATTCGTGGTCGCGGTGCTGCGCAGCAACGAGCTGATCGGCGAGATGGGCGTCATCCGAAACCGGCCGCGGGGGGCGACCGTGCGGGCGAAGACTCCGGTGCGGGCGCTGCGCATCGCCTCGGATGTCTTCCTTGGCCTCATCAGCGAGAATCCCGAGTGCGCGCTCGACGTGATGCGGCAGCTGAGCGCGCGCATCGATGCGTCGAACGTCCGGCTTGCCGCCGCGCAGCGCGAACTCGAGTCGTTGCGCAACCATGAGCGAGATGCTAAGGCGTAGCCGTCTCGCCGAGTCGTCATCGCACGCACGTGCTCCGGTCATTGCGGAGCGTGCGCGCACGACGCACGCTGCGACCTTTGGTGCATCGCGCTTCGAACGGCTGTGGCGGCGTTGCATCGCGTCGCCGCCTTCGCCCAGCGCCGCGGAAGTCTACGCGCAGCTCACGCGTCTTCTCGGCGCATCGTATCGCCGGTATCACACGCTCGAGCACATTCATGACTGCCTGCGCCGGCTCGATCGGGTTGCGGCGCTCCTCGACGATCCCGACGCCGTCGAGCTCGCGCTCTGGTTTCACGACGCGATCTACGAAATGGATTCGGGCACCAACGAACAGAAGAGCGTCGAGCTTTTCGAAAAGCTCGCCAAAGGCGCCGATCCGGCGCTTCGCCGGCGAGTATGCGGGCTGATCATGGCGACTCGCCACCGCGGAGGAGAGCGCAATCACGACCGGCGTTACATGGTCGATATCGATCTCGCGGGGTTCGGCGCGTCATGGGACGAATTCATGCGCAACGGCGTGCTGCTGCGCGAGGAGTCGCCGAAAAAGAGCGACATGCAGTATCACGCCGGGCAGGTGTCGTTCCTCCGGCGGCTGCAGCGCCGGCGCTATTTCTTCGCGACCGAGTATTTTCGCGATCGTTACGAGGCGAAGGCGCGAGCGAACCTGCGGCGCCTTCTCGACGACCTCGCAAGCCGCGGCTACGCGGCCTCGACGCGATAGATCCTGGTCGGCGCCGTCCGGCCGCGGACCTGAACTTCGCCGAGCAGCACGCAGGTAGAACGCTGCGTTCCGGCGCGCTCGCGCGTCTGTTCCGAGACGATGATCGACGTCCCGTATTCCTTGTTCAGCGCTTCGAGGCGCGCCGCGACGTTCACCTCGTCGCCGATCACCGTGTAGCCCAGCCGATCGGGTGTCCCGATCAGCCCGTGGATGACGACGCCGGTGTTGATGCCGATGCGGGCGCGAAGGACGAGGTCGTCGCCGAAAGTCCGCGTCTGGAGCAGCGCCTGGATCTCGAGCGCGGCGCGAATCGCGTTCGCGGCGTGATCGGGATCGAGCCGAGGCGCGTTGAACGTCGCGAGGATCGCGTCGCCCTGGAACTGGTTGATGACGCCGCCGTAGCGGCCGAGCGGCTCGGCGACCGCTGCGTAGAACATGTTGAGCGTGCGCACGAGATCCTGCGGCGCGAGACGCTCGGAGAGCGACGTGAAGCCTTCGAGGTCGAGGAACAGCATCGTCGCCTCGCGCGGCTCGCCCAGCCCGACCTGGACCCCGTCGTCGGAGGTCTTGATGAGATTCGCCACTTCCAACGGGACGAAGCGAGCGAGGTCCTGGTTGCTCGCGCTCTCGGTTACCGCCTGCGTCAGGAGGCGCCGGTTGCGCACGATGGCGTAGGCGAGGATCGCCGTGACGACGCTGATCGAGATGACCTTGTCGACTTCGGCGCCGATCAGCACGCTGTTCGACGTCAGGTAGTGGACGTAGTCGTGCGTGATCATCGAATCGTGCGGATTGATCGTGATCACGTAGACGACGAGGGCGAGCCAGCCGAGGATCGCGACGGCTCCGGCGGTGACGACCTTGCGCGCGTCGAAATTGAGCGTGCGCAGCGCGACGAAGATGAAGATGTACAGCACAGCGGGCGCCTTCAGATAGAACGACGGCGGCTGCATGTACTGCAGATGGAAGCTCCAGATCAGCCCGATCAGCAGTGATACGTCGATGACGATCGACAGGTATCGCATCCACTCGGCGAGCCGGTTGCGATAAGCGAGCGTGAGCCGCAGCAGAGTGAAACCCAGGTACGCGCCGAGCACCCAGGGCACCGGATGAAACGGCGCATCCGGACGGAACGTCTTGCGGGCGAGGAAATAGACGACCGCGAAGCCGACGACGACCGCGAGCTGGATCCAGCCGACGAGGATCTCGCTCGCGGCTTCCTGCGCGCGAACGCGCGCGGCGACGCGCGCCGGGAGGCGCATCCGAGGTGCCGAACGCCGGGGCCGTTCCCGGACGGGGAGGGACAAGGTTGCGCTCATGGTGGCGAAGATCGTGCAAAAAGTGGCGAGAATGGCCGCCAAACGACGTTCGTCGTGTCGGCGGGCCTGTCGCTTACGCCCGGCCGGAACGCCGGGCGCCTCGATCAGGAAGCGGAGGAAGGACTCGAGGAAAGCGCGATGTTACAGCCATCGATCGTCACGCATCCACGGCGATCGATGGCAAAACGGTGAACGGCGTCGCTCGCGAGCCGCAGCGGCGGCTTTCCGGTCATGTCCCATCCCGTTGCGGCGGAGAGCATCACGCGCAGGACGCCCAGGTGCGTCACGGCGACCACCGGAAGCTCGCTTGCCGCGACACGCTCGAGCCAGGGTTGCAGTCGCGCGAGGACATCCCGAGGGCTCTCGCCGCCCGGCGGCCGAAAATCGAGGCCGCGCGCCTCGTTG
>DASSGI010000003.1:0-2935 GCA_035857655.1 Casimicrobiaceae bacterium
CGCTACGCCCGTTCGGCGTGCTGAAGGTCTTCGGGTCGCTCCCGCGGAACCCGCGCGCGATGCTTACCTACGACGTTTCGCTCGCCTGGACGGCGATCGTGCTTCTCGCGATCGGCGTGGTGATGGTGTATTCGGCATCGATCGTCATGGCCGAATCCTCGGCGAGCACGGGATTCCGCGCGTGGTACTTCCTCGTTCGCCACATGATCTTCGTCGGCGTCGGCGTGGTCGCCGCGTTCATCGCGTTCCAGGTGCCGATGAAGGCGTGGCAGCGACTCGCGCCATGGCTGTTCATCGGCGGCGCGTTGCTGCTCGTGCTCGTGCTGATACCCGGGATCGGCAAGTCGGTGAACGGCTCGCGCCGCTGGCTCTCGCTCGGCTTCGTCAATCTGCAGCCGTCCGAATTCATGAAGCTCGCCGTCGTGCTCTATGCGGCGAGCTATGCGGTGCGCAAAGCCGCGTTCCTGCACGCCGAGCAGCCGCTCAAGCACACGCTGATCCGCGGTTTCCTGCCGCTGTTCGCCGTGATGGTCGCGATCGGCGGCCTGCTGCTGCTCGAGCCCGACTTCGGCGCTTTCGTCGTGATCGTCGCGATCGCTTTCGGAATCCTCTTCCTCGGCGGCCTCGATTGGCGCCTGTTCCTCGGGCTGTTGCTTCTGCTGCCGTTCGGCCTGGCTGCGATTCTCGTCGCAGCGCCGTACCGGTTGCAGCGGCTGATCGCGTTCCTCGATCCCTGGTCGGATCCTTTCGGCAAGGGCTATCAGCTGTCGCACTCGCTGATCGCGTTCGGGCGCGGCGAATGGACCGGCGTGGGCCTTGGATCGTCGGTCGAAAAACTTCTCTATCTGCCGGAAGCGCACACCGATTTCCTGCTCGCCGTCACTGCCGAGGAGTTGGGCTTCGCCGGCGTCTTCGTCATCATCGGACTCTTCGTCTGGCTCCTGTATCGCACTTACGCGATCGGCCGCCAGGCGTCCCGGCTCGAGCGCCCGTTCGTCTCGCTCGCCGCGCTGGGGATCGGTGTCTGGATCGGCGTTCAGGCGTTCATCAATATCGGCGTCAACATGGGTGTGCTCCCGACGAAGGGGCTCACGCTGCCCATGTTGTCGTTCGGCGGCTCCGGGATCGTCGCGAACTGCATTGCGCTCGCGATCCTGATGCGCGCGGATTACGAGAACAGAAGGTTACTGCGAGGTTTCCCCGTATGACCGGCACCGTGATGATCACGGCAGGCGGCACGGGAGGGCACGTGTTTCCGGGACTCGCCGTCGCGGCGAAGCTCGTCGCGCGCGGCTGGCGCGTGTTCTGGCTCGGCACGAAGGGAGGCATGGAAGCGAAGCTCGTTCGCGAGCACGGCGTCGAGTTCGAAGGCGTATCGTTTGGCGGGATTCGCGGCAAGGGTTGGAAAGCGCTCGTCTTCGGTCCGATCGCTCTGCTCGCCGCCGCGTGGCAGAGCCGCGCGATCATCCGCAGGCGTGCACCGAACGTCGTGCTCGGCCTCGGCGGCTTCGCGTCGTTTCCGGGGTCACTCGCCGCAGTCGCAATGGCACGGCCTCTCGTGCTCCACGACGCGAATGCCGTCGCGGGGCTTGCGAACCGCGTTCTCGCTTTCGGCGCCGATCGCATTCTGCTCGGCTTCCCGAATGCGATGCAGGGGCGCCATGCAGCGAAGATCGAATGGGTCGGGAATCCGCTGCGCGACGAGATCACCGGCGTGGCCGTACCGGAAGCGCGATTCGCCGAGCGCACGGGACCGCTGCGGCTGCTCGTCGTCGGCGGCAGCCTCGGCGCCGCCGCGCTGAACCGCATCGTGCCCGCCGCGCTTGCGTTGATTCCGACCGGGGCCCGCCCGCTCGTCGTCCATCAGTCGGGCGCGAGGCACCTCGAATCGCTGCAGGCCGCCTACGACAAGGCAGGGGTGGCGGCCGCGTGCATCGCGTTCATCGCGGACATGGCGGCACGCTACGGCGAAGCCGACGTCGTCCTTTGCCGCGGCGGCGCGATCACCGTCTCGGAGCTCGCCGCCGTCGGCGTGGCGTCGATGATCGTGCCGCTCCCCGGTGCGATTGCCGACGAGCAGAGCGCGAACGCGCAGTTCCTCGTCGACGGCGCGGCGGCCGTGAAGATTCCCGAGCGGGAGCTGACGCCGGAGGCTCTTGCGGCGCGCCTGCAATCGTTCACGCGCGCAACGCTGCTCGCGATGGCGATCGCTGCGCGCAAGCTCGCTCGCCCCGACGCCGCGGACCGCGTCGCCGACGCCTGCGTCGCGCTGGGGGCGCGGGCATGAAGCACAAGGTGAAGCGCGTGCATTTCGTCGGCATCGGCGGCGCAGGGATGAGCGGGATTGCCGAAGTGCTGGCGACGCAGGGCTATCGCGTGTCGGGCTCCGATCTTCATGCGAGCAAGGTGACCGCGCGTCTCGCGAAGCTCGGGATCAGCGTTGCGATCGGCCATGCGGCGGCCAATGTCGCCAACGCGGACGCGGTCGTCGTCTCGACCGCGATCGCTAACGACAATCCGGAAATCGCGGCGGCGCGCGAGCGCGGGATTCCGATCGTGCCGCGTGCGCTGATGCTCGCCGAGCTGATGCGCTTGAAGCAAGGCATCGCGATCGCCGGCACGCACGGAAAGACGACGACGACGTCGCTGATCGCTTCGGTGCTCGCCGAAGGCGGTCTCGACCCGACGTTCGTGATCGGCGGCCGGTTGCTTTCTGCGGACACGCACGCGCGGCTCGGCAAGGGCGATTTCCTGGTTGCCGAAGCCGACGAGTCAGACGCGTCGTTCCTCTATCTCACACCGGTGCTTGCCGTCATCACGAACATCGACACCGATCACATGGAGACCTACGGCCACGACTTCGAGCGGCTGAAGCGCGCGTTCGTCGACTTCGCGCAGCGGCTGCCGTTCTACGGTGTCGCCGTCCTGTGCATCG
>DASSGI010000004.1:0-12181 GCA_035857655.1 Casimicrobiaceae bacterium
GAAGCGTATGACGTTGAAGTGAATTCCGCAGGTCAGCAGAACGAGGCCCGACTCGAACGCGTGCGCTTGGACGCGCTTCGCGAACTCGGCGTCCGGTGCGCCGCTTCGCGGGTCGGCGAACTCGGCGCCGATCATCGCCCCGAGGCCGCGCACTTCGGCGATCTGGGGGTAAGACGCGCGCGCTTCACCGAACAAGCGGCGAATTCTCTCGCCAAGTCGGGTTGCGCGGTCAAGAAGTCGTTCGCTTTCAATGACGTCGATGACAGCGAGCGCCGCCGCAATCGCGACAGGGTTTCCGGCGTAGGTGCCGCCAAGCCCTCCCGGCGCCGCTGCATCCATGACATCGGCGCGGCCGGTGACCGCCGACAGAGGAAAGCCGCCGGCGAGGCTCTTCGCGGTGACCACCAGGTCCGGGACCACCGACGCGTGCTCGACCGCAAACCAGCGTCCTGTCCGTCCGAATCCGCTCTGAATCTCGTCGGCAATCAGCAGCATTCCGTGCTGATCGCACAACTCGCGCAGTCGCTTGAGCAGTGCCGGCGGCGCGACGTAAAAGCCCCCTTCGCCCTGGACGGGCTCGATGATGACGGCGGCCACGCGTGCCGGATCGATGTCGGCCTTGAAGAGGCGTTCGACACCCTCGATTGCCTGCTCGACGCTCGTCCCATGCAGCTCGATCGGGAACGGCGCGTGATAGACCTCGGCCGGAAACGGGCCGAATCCGGTCTTGTAGGGCGCGACTTTGCCGGTCAGCGCCATCGCCATCATCGTGCGGCCGTGGAACGCGCCGGTGAACGCCACGACGCCGCTGCGGCCGGTCGCCGCGCGCGCGATCTTGACTGCGTTTTCAACGCCTTCGGCGCCCGTCGAGAAGAACGCCGTCTTCTTCGGCGCGGGCCCCGGCGCGAGCCGATTGAGCTTTTCCGCGAGCTCGACGTACCCGGGATAGGGCATCACCTGCCAGCAGGTGTGCGTGAACTTTGCGAGCTGCGCCTGCGCGGCGGCGATCACGCGCGGGTGGCAATGGCCGGTAGCGAGCACGCCGATACCGCCGGCGAAGTCGATGTAGCGGTTGCCTTCGACGTCCCAGATTTCGGCGTTCTGTGCGCGCTCGGCGAAGACCTTGTGCAGCACGCCGACGCCGCGCGGTGTCGCTTGCTCCTTGCGGCTCTGAAGTTCGGTGTTGAGACTGAGGCGATCCATGGCGGCCTCCGACGATTGGAGCCTCGCGGCTCCCGGTTTGATGGCGCCGGCGAGGTCCGGCGGGATGTTTATTATTATAAATCAGGCTGTTTAGTCTGGCAAACCGACCGGCCGACGTGCGCGGGGCTCGCCGCCTGATCGCGCGACCTCCCGCTCGATGGCCGATCGCGAGCCGACGCCGGCCTACGTGACGTCGCGGCATCGACCGACAGGCTGCGGGAGATTCGGCGCGGACCTTTACGACCTGATGCAGGTCGAAATTAAGTTATTCACCGTACGGAGGTCCGCAATGAGCTTCAAGAGCTTGCTCGCTGGTTTTGCGCTGCTCGCCGTGCTCGGCGGCTGCGCGTCATATGATGATGGCTACCGCGATGGCTACTATGGCGACCACCGTTATCGCAGCCGACCAGACGATCGCTATTACGGGCCGCACGTCCAATATTGGGATCGCAGTTATTACTACGGGTACTACTAGTTATTACGGGTACCATTAGTCCGCCAACAACGCCGGCACCGGCTGTTGCCCGGGTGCCGGCGCCCGTGCGCCGGATCGCGGTGTATCGTCGGAGCCATCGGATGACGCCTTCCACCGCGTCTGTGTACCCATCGCATGTCGTTATCCGCGAAGTGGGCTTGCGCGACGGTCTGCAGAGCATCGCGACCATCATGCCGACGGAGACGAAGAAGCAATGGGTCACGGAGGCGTTCGAGGCCGGCATCCGCGAAATCGAAGTCGGCTCGTACGTTCCGGCAAAGCTCCTTCCGCAGCTCGCCGACACCACGGAGGTTCTCGCGTACGCGAAGACGCTTCGCGGCCTCGTCGCTTCCGTCCTCGTGCCCAATCTCAAAGGCGCCGAGCGCGCGCTCGATACCGGCGCGGATCTCCTGCTCGTTCCGCTGTCGGCGAGTCGCGCGCACAGTCTCGCCAACGTGCGAAAGACGCCCGACGAGATGGTCGCCGAAATCGCGCGCATCCGCGCCGCACGCGACGCTGCGCGCTCGAGGACGATCATCGAGGGCGGCGTCAGCACGGCGTTCGGATGCACGATCCAGGGTTACGTCGATCCCGACGAGGTGCTACGTCTCCTGCAGGCGCTGCTCGACGCGGGCGCAGACCGCGTGAGCCTCGCCGACACGGTCGGCTATGCCGATCCGCGTGGCGTGCGCGAGCTGTTCGAGCGTGCGCGGCGAATCGCCGGAGATCGCTTGTGCGGCGGGCACTTCCACGACACGCGCGGGATGGCGATGGCGAACGTGTATGCCGCAATGGAAGTCGGCATCGCGCGCTTCGACGCTTCGCTTGCGGGGATCGGTGGTTGTCCGCACGCGCCGGGAGCAAGCGGCAATGCGTCGACCGAAGACCTCGCGTATATGCTGGCGAGCATGGGCATCGAGACGGGGATCGACCTCGACCGCCTTCTCGAATTGCGCGGGCGCGTCGCTCGGTGGCTCGAAGGCGAGGCGACGCACGGCACCGTATGGCGCGCCGGACTTCCGAAGACGATGCAGCGCGCGGCGTCGCGCAGCGATTGAAACGGCGGCTCTGCAGGTAGCGCAGGGTTCCTCGAGACCCCGCGCAGCAAGTCATGGGCCCTTGTCGAATGAGAAGCATTATCATTGTCATTCGCTTTGGACGATCGCCATGGCTGCCTGTCTGCACGAGCTGCGCTCGCCTCTCGAGACTGCGCGTCTGCCGAGGCGCACCCGAGGCGCGCGCTTCGTCGCGCTGACGACGGCCGTCGTAGTGAATGTCGTCGCCGTTGCAGTGCTGCTGCGCGCGCACTCCGAGCCGCACGCCAAACGCACGCCAAACCTTCGTCGCTGCCGCTCGTCGCAACGATCATGCTGCCCGAGCGCCCGCCGCCGCTGCCACCTCGTCGTGAGCCGCCCAAGCCGAAGCCGCTCGCGAGACCCGTGCAACAGCCGATCGATCCGCCGCCGATCGTCCCCTCGGAGATCCCGCCCCCGCCCGTCGCGGAAGAGAACGCGATCACCGTCGCAACATCTTCCGAGCCGCCGCCTCGCGCGCAGGCGGCTTCCGGGCCGGAGCCGCCGCCGGTCACGCCGCCGCGCTTCAACGCCGACTATCTGCAGAATCCGGCGCCGCCGTACCCTCGGATCGCCCGGCAGCTCGGCGAACGCGGCAAGGTGATGCTGCGGGTGCTCGTGAGCTCAGAAGGTCTGCCGGAACGCGTCGAGCTCAAGACGTCGAGCGGATCGTCGCGTCTCGACGAGTCCGCGCTCGAGACGGTGAAGCACTGGAAGTTCGTGCCCGCACGCCAGGGCGAGCAGAACGTTTCCGCCTGGGTGATCGTCCCGATCGTGTTCGCGCTCGACTCGTAAGCGCGGCGGCCCTGATCGCTTCCGAACGTGCGGCGTGCGGCGCGGGCGCGGCGTTCATTGCAAACACAAACAAGAATCATTATCATTTGTGGCGCCAATGCAGCGCCACGCCCCGACGGCGTGCGCGTCGCGTTGCCCGCCACCAAGCCCGTCGCCAGGTAGCCGGATGTCGTTGTCTGTCATCGCTATCTGGGGATTCGATGGGACACAGGAAATTCCGCCGAGGTCCGGCACTTCGTCCGCTGGGCGCCGCGATGTTCGCAGGCGTCGCCTTGGCGCCGCTCGACACGCTCGGCCAGGCGCAGGCTGAAGCGACGTTGCCCGAGGTGAAGGTGAGGGAAACCACGCGCAGCGACGACTACGGGTCCGCGGTATCGACGATCGGCGGGGGCATTCCGACGCCGATTCGCGACATTCCGCAATCGGTCACCGTGGTCAACAGCGCGCTCATGCAGGCGCAGGGCGCGACGAGCCTTGCCGACGCGCTGCGCAACGTTCCGGGCATCACGCTCGGCGCCGCCGAAGGCGGATCGATCGGGAACAACTTCAATCTTCGCGGATTCTCGGCGCGGACCGACATCTATCTCGACGGGATTCGCGATCGCGGCCAGTACTACCGCGATGTCTTCTCGCTCGATTCGGTCGAGGTTCTGCAAGGCCCCTCGTCGATGCTGTTCGGCCGGGGCTCGACCGGGGGCGTCATCAACCAGGTGAGCAAGCTGCCAATGCTCGCTCCCTTCGGCAGCGCGACGCTGACGGGAGGCACCCAGCCCTCGATCCGCGGGACATTCGATTACAACCAGCCGATCGACGAAACGTCGGCGTTTCGCGTTGCGGCGATGGCGCAGGACGTTCATTCGACGCGCGACGTGATGAAGAACGAAGACTACGGGCTCGCGCCTTCGCTTCGCTTCGGCATCGGCACGCCGACCGAGGTGACGCTGTCCGCGCTGCTCACGCACAACCACGACATGCCGGATTATGGCCTGCCTCCCGTCAACGGCGCACCGGCGGCTGTCGATCGCAAGAATTTCTACGGGGCGACCGACGATCGAACGGTGCAGGAGGTCGCGAACCTCAACGCGACGATCAGCCACCGCCTCGCTTCGGGCGTGACGCTTCGCAACCAGACGCAGTATTCGACGTATCGGATCGGCGCGCGCGAATCGGGGCCGAACAACGTCGGCACGATGGTCGACGGCGTCTACGCGGCGTTCCCCGCGACGAGCCTCGGCAATACGACATCGTTGCCGCTCGCGTCGCTCGTCGTGAGCCTCGGCAGCCACGACCGCGATATCGACGACACGACGCTCTACAACCAGACCGACGCCATCGTGAATTTCGACACGGGCGGCGTGCGGCATGCGCTGATCGCCGGCCTCGAGCTCGGCCGGGAAACGAACCATATGCAGAACTACAGCCGGAACATCCCCGGGAACCCGAACAACTACTTTCGCGCCGTATCGCTCACCGATCCCGCCTACGAGCCCGCGCGAAACCTTCCGTCGGTGACGACCAATCTCGTGCAGGCGAGCGCGACCGACGTGGCGCCGTACGTCAACGATACGATGTCCTTCGGCGAGTTCTGGAAGATCGTCGCAGGCGTTCGCTACGATCGGTACAACGCAAGCCTCACGAACTCGATCAACCTGCCGCCGTCGGCGAGCCAGAGTGTCGGCTACACGAGCGTGCGCGCCGGCGCGATCTATCAGCCGAACGAAGCGCAGTCCTGGTACTTTTCCTACGGCACGTCGTTCAATCCGTCGCTCGAGACGCTGGCGCTCGTCAACGGTCAGCAAAGCCTCGACCCGGAAACGAGCCGTCAATACGAGCTCGGCGGGAAGTGGGATCTGCTGAACGGCGATCTGTCGGTCTCAGCGGCGATCTTCGACATCGAAAAGGACAACGTGCGCTCGCAGATCTCGCCCGGCGTCTACGAGCTCACCGGAGACATACGCGTCAAAGGCTTTCAGGTGAGCGCTGCCGGACGCATCACGCGTACCTGGCAGGTCTTCGGCGGTTATACGTATCTCGACGCCGAGATCGTGAAGGCGTCGGCGCTCGACAACTCGCAGGGCAGGGTTCCGGCGAACACGCCGCGCAACAGCGCATCGCTGTGGACCGCGTACAACCTGACGCATGATTGGCAGGTCGGCACCGGCATCACCTACATGTCGGACCGCTATGCGTCCAACGTCAACGCGGTCAAGGCGCCCGACTATTTCCGCTGGGATGCGATGGTCGCGTACGACCAGCCCAGATACAGCATTCAGCTCAATGTGTTCAACCTGACCAATCGCTTGAACTACGACGCGCTGATTCCGTCGGATCGCGGCCGTTCGGTTCCGGGGACCGATCTCCAGGCGCTGTTGAGCATCACGTACAAATTCTTCTGACGTCGAGCGACTCGTGCTGACTCGCATTTCCAACGTTCTGCGCCCCGAGCAGGTTCGCGATCTGCGTGCCGCGCTCGGCGCCGGAGGCGGTGCATGGGTCGATGGCCGCGTCACCGCCGGGCACCAGGGAGCGATCGTGAAGCGCAATCTGCAGATCGCCGAGGATTCTCCGCTCGCGCGCGAGCTCGGCGCGACGGTTCTCGCGGCGCTCGAACGCCATCCGCTGTTCCTGAGCGCCGCGCTGCCGGCGCGCGTCTATCCGCCGATGTTCAATCGCTACGACGCCGCCGACGGCATGCATTTCGGCAGCCATGTCGATGGCGCGGTGCGGCTCGTTCCGGGGACCGGCATCAAGCTGCGGACCGACGTCTCGGCGACGCTGTTCCTCTCCGCTCCCGACGAATACGAAGGAGGGGAGCTGCAGATCGACGACACGTACGGCACGCATTCGGTGAAACTGCCGGCGGGCGACCTCGTTCTCTATCCGGCGACGAGCCTCCATCGTGTGACGCCGGTCACGAAAGGCGCGCGACTTGCCTCGTTCTTCTGGGTGCAGAGCATGGTGCGCGACGACGCGCAACGGGCGCTTCTGTTCGATCTCGACATGTCGATCGTGTGGCTCACCCGCGATGCACCGGAACACGCGTCCCTGGTCTCGCTCACAGGCTGCTATCACAACTTGCTGCGGATGTGGGCCGATGCCTGATCAAACGGTCTGGTCATGTGGCTGCGCCAGCGGCACCGGCGACACGCGTAGCTTCAGTCGCTTCGACCCCCGCTTCGCAATCGGTGCCATGCGGCAGCGATCACCTGACGCCAGCCGATCGCGTGGCTGTGCGCGAGCATGTCGAGTGCACGCGAATAGTCGAGGACGAGCCCCGGTGTCCATGCCATCGTCCTCGCGCGCTTGCGAATCTGCGCTGCCACCCAGAACTCGGGCATCAGCAGAAGCTGCAGGAAGAGTCCCCAGCCGTGCGCCGGGGCGTCGTGCTGGCGAACGACCGCGCCTTCGAGACTGGCTTCCAGCGCGCGAGCGACGCTCACCGCACAGTTGCGACGCGTGAGGTTGTACGTCGCGTCCTGCCGGTACGAGTCCCAGAATCGGTGCAGCCGGAACTCGTCGTAGTTGCGGATATGAACCTGTTCGGTCGATTGACCGCGCAATTTCGCGTCGGTCAGATAGTCGGTCTGAAAATATCCCTGCACGTTGTTGTAGGGCGCGGCATGCAGGATGCTGAGATCCTCCATCGAGCGCTTGATGGGTTTCGCCGGATCGAGGCTGATATAGAGTCCCCCTGGCGCCTCCATGGCGACGTGGCCGGTCCAGACTGCACCCTTCGTATCGATGGCGGCGATGTAGCGATCAATCACGGGACGGCGTTGCAACGGCGCCTTCGCGGTTCCGGTCGGCGTCCAGACATGAACCGTCAACACGGGATCAGCGCCTGTCGGCGCGTCTGCCGACGGCCTCGCATCGTTGGCAACGGCGGGCGTGCCTGCAGGCGCTTTCGAGTACAGCGCTCCGCGCAGGAGTTGGTCGAGTGTCGTGTCGCCCCCCACGGCGCGCACGCGCGCAGCAAGCCAGATCGTGCCCCAGCCGATGAACATCAGCGCGAGCCCCATCGCATAAGGCACGGTGCCGTCGTACCCCCACGGATACGGTGAAAGGAAGCTCACCGCAATGACGATCTCGCCCAATCCGCCGGCAAGCGCCCAGCGCCAGCGCGGATAGCGAACCATCGTCGCGGACACGCATTGCAGCAGTCCGTCGATCAGGAACAGCGTGCCGAAGATCATCGAAAGCCAGAAGCCGCCGCGTTCGTTTCCGCTGAGGACGAGCGCAGCCGCGATCACGAGAACGATCCCTTCCGTCACGCGTACGATCCTCTGGCCGCCTTTGCTGATCGCTGCCACGGCGAACGCGCCGATGCCGCCTATCACCAGCATTGCGGCGAACACTCCGAGCGGGAAGTAGTGCTGCTTGTCCAGCGAATCGAACAGCAACACGGCTCCGGCGAGCATGAACAGGAACCCCAACAGGTACAGTCCGCCGCTGCGTCGACGCAGGTAGTCGACACCCAGCAGGATTAGGATGAGGCGAATCATTACGTTGCCCGCGTCGCTTCGAGGTTCGCCGCGTTCGATGTGGCGGATTTTCGGTGCGGAAGCAAGATGATAAATCGTCGCATCGGGGAAATCGGCAACCTGCATTCGGGGGCCGGGAGGAGCGCACCCGAACCGGCGACCGCGCGAATGCGCTATCCTCTCGCGCCGGAGTATAGGGGGACAATATGATGCAACTCCGACTCGCTGCGCTGGTGGCGGTTCTCTACCTCGCCACAGGGTTCCTGTCTCGGGCAGCCGCAGAGTCCGTCACGCAGACCACGCCTGTCTGGCTTGCCGCCGGTGTCCTTTTTTCCGCACTGCTGGTTTGCGCGCGCTGGTCGTGGCCCGCCGTCCTCCTTGGAGGAATCGTCGGGGCGGCGACCTGGGGGTTCGTCGCGCACGACCTCGGATGGGGAGCTTCGCTGATCGTCGGCGCGATCGAATCCGTCAGCATGGCGATCGGCGCATGGATTGCGACGCTGGGTCGGCAGGACCCGAGGCGCCCCGCCGGCGCCGGGCTCCTGATTGCGGGCGCGCTGATCGGTTCGACCCTGGGCGGCCTGCTCGGCGCGCAGCTGTGGCGCTGGCAAGGTCGCGGCATCGATTTCCTGGCCGAGTGGCTTGCGTGGACCATTTCGACGGGCCTCGGCGTATTGCTGGTGACGCCGGTCGTGATCGCGTTTCGCGGCTTTCGCGTCAAGCGCTCGGGAGGTATGCCGATGCCCCAGTTCCTCGGGGGCGCACTCGCGTTCGTCGCCTTCGTCGTGGCCACGCTCGTGGTGTTCGACGAGCGCGTCGTACAGCTCGGGACCTTTGCGCCGACGCTGGCGTACCTGCCGATGCCGTTCCTCCTGCTCGCGGGGCTGCTGTGGGGCCCGCGCGGCGGTTCGCTCGCGGTGCTGGGCGGCGCATTGCTGATGATCTGGGGGACCGCAAAGGGCGGCGGCCCATTCGCGATCGAAGAGGACTTTCCGGGAGAGGCGGTGATCGAGGTGCAGGCATTCGCCACCGTGTGGGCGCTGATGATCCTGTTCATGCGGGCGCTCGTCGAAGACCGCTTCGCTGCGCTGGAACGCGCCCGCGACTGGCGATTGCGCTACGAGCGCACGATGCTCGCGATCGGCGTCGCGAGCGTGGAATACGACGTCGTCACGGGTCGCGCGATCTGGGGCGAAGGGGCGACGCTGGTGCTGGGTCCGGCCGTCAACACGGTGAGCAGCGTGAGCGAGTGGCTCGATCGCGTCGATGCCTCCGAGCGCGGGCTCGTGCAGGCGACCTGGACTGCCGTTGCACGCGGCGACGTGCCAACCAGCGAGCAGGACTACGCGGTGCATCTCGGCGGAGGCGAGCTCTCGCGGGTAAACGAGCAGCTCGCGGGCGTGCGCGGTGCCGATGGCGAGGTCGAGCAGGTTGTGGCGATGCTGCGGCTCGCGGCGCCGGAGCCAGCGCGGTGAGCGAACCCGGCGTCTTCCTGATTCACGGCCTCGGAGGCACGCAGTACGACCTGGGCTCGATGCACAAACGGCTGAAGAACGCCGGCTTCGTCACGCACTCGCTCACGTTGCCGGGGCACGGGACGAAGCCCGAGGACCTCACCGGCGTGCGCGCAGAGGACTGGATCGAGGCCGTGCGCGCCAAGTATAACGAGTTGATCGGCCAGCACGACGTGCTGCACGTCATGGGGATGTGCATGGGCGCGCTGCTCGCCGTCGAGACCGTCAAGCGCGAGCAGCATTCGAAGGGCCGCCTCGTCGCTCTCGCGCCTCCCGTCTACATCGACGGCTGGGCGACGCCCTGGTATCGAGGACTGCGGCCGCTGCTCTATCGCGTGCCGACCGTTCCCGAACAGATGAAGGTTGCGGAAGAAGATCCGTTCGGCATCAAGAACGAACAGCTGCGCGAGATCGTCAAGGCCAAGTTCGAGCGGGGCGAGAACTTCCACTACGGCTGGGTCCCGCTCGCGTGCATCCGCGAGGTCGATCGCCTGCGCGCCGTGGTGATGAAAGGACTCGACCGCATTGGCTGCCCGACGCTGGTCGTGCACGCGCGCCTGGACGAGCTCACCAGCCTGCGCTCGGCGAACTTCCTCGTAGAGAAGATCGGCGCCGGCCGGCGCGCGGGGCAAGCGCGGATGGTCGTCCTCGAAGACAGCTACCACATGGTCGCCGTCGACAACGACCGAGAGATCGTCGCGAAGAACGTGCTCGAGTTCTTCGACGTCGACGTGGCCGGATCGCTGGGGATGAGCGTCGACGACGCGCGGATGACGCCGGAGCAGATCGGCGAGCTAATCACCGGCGCACGTGCCGACCTCGAGCGCGGCGACTTCGCGGCGCTGTACGAGCGCGGCATTCCCGACTTCGCGTGGTTCCATCCCGGGAGGAATCGCACCAGCGGCGTCTTCCGCGGCCGGAAGGGATTGGCGCGGCTGCAGGGCTGGGCGCACGACGGCGCTTCGCCTGCACCGATGTTCGTCGCGTTCGGCGAGCCAGTCGTCAACTCGGGCATGGCGGTGGTGCCCGCCACATTGCGTTCGGGCTCGCTCGCCTCGCAAGGCGTTCTCGTCTTCGCGATGCGGCAAGGCCGCCTGCTCCAGGCGCGCTGGTTTCCGGACGACGCGAGCGTCGAGGACGCGCACTTCGGCGGAGAGCCGGCGCCCGACGGGCCGACCGAGTCGGAGCGGGCGTTCGAAGCTGCGGCCGCGCAGTCGAAAACATTGCGCAAGGCCCCCGACAACGACACGTTGCTCGCGCTCTACGCGCTCTACAAGCAGGCGAGCATCGGTGACGTGACGGGTGCGCGTCCCGGTGTGATGGACGTCGTCGGCCGGGCAAAGTACGACGCGTGGTCGGGGAAGCGCGGCGTAGGCCGCGAAGCAGCGATGAGCGACTACGTGGCGCTGGTGAACAAGCTCAAGGCTGCCGAAGCGCAAGCGGCCACGGCATAGCGAAGATCCCCGAATCAGTACGCGCAGCGGTTCGCCGGCCCCGGCTTGCGCCGCCGATCAAGATAGAATACAGTTCCATCATTGACTGTCATTTAAGTATCGCGACGACGCAGGCGAAGGGGCTACACGGCCGGTTGGCCGTGACGGCGAGGAGGATCGATAACGATGGTGGAGGTGACCTCGTCGCCGACCCAGGCCGGCGATGCCACGCGGGCCGAGCGTCGACCGGAGTCGGCGGCGGCTGAACTGCCGGCCGAGGCGCCGAGGCGCAAGCGCTCGAAGGCCGAGCGTGCGGTTCGCCGCGTCGGTTGGAACCTGCTGCCACCGCTCACGTTCATCGGCATGGTCGCGCTGTGGTGGGGCGCCGTCGAGCTCTTCAGGATCCCGGCGTACCTGTTGCCGGGCCCGCAAAGCGTCTTCGCTCGGCTCGTGACCGACAGCGGACTGCTCTGGACGCACTCGCAGGTCACGCTGACCGAGATCCTTCTGGGCTTCGGTCTCACGATCGTGACCGCGATTCCACTCGGACTGCTGATCGCGCTCTCGCCGCTGTCGAAGCAGCTCGTCTATCCGCCGATCATGCTGATGCAGCTCGTGCCGAAGATCGCGGTGGCGCCGCTCTTTCTCGTGTGGCTCGGCTTCGGCATCGAGTCGAAGGTGCTGCTCACCGTCTTGCTCACGTTCTTTCCGCTGCTCATCGCGAGCATCAGCGGCTTCCAGATCCTCGACGATCGCCTGCTCTACCTCACACGGTCGATGGGAGCGACGAGCTGGCAGACGTTTCGCTACCTGCGCTTCCCGGCTGCGCTGCCGGTGATCTTCTCGGGGATCAAGACGTCCGCGACGATCGCCGCGACGGCCGCGATCGTCGCCGAATTCGTCGGCGCGAACAAAGGTCTCGGCTACGTGCTGTTGCGCGGCACGAGCACGATGGACATCGAGCTCGTGTTCGCGGTGCTGGTGGTGCTCACGCTGATCGGCGTCGCGATCAACTACGTGGTCGAGTTCTGCGAATGGGCGATGACGCCCTGGCAACGCTCGAAGAACACATGACGAAGCACTTCGTATCGCCGGCGCATCCGGGCCGGTTCATTCGTGGGGCGCGCGAGAGCGAGTGCCCGAACCACTCGAGGAGGTCACATGCGTAATGCGTTCAAGGCGGCCATCGTCGGCGCCATGGCGACGG
>DASSGI010000005.1:0-2730 GCA_035857655.1 Casimicrobiaceae bacterium
CGCGCCATCGCCATCATGCCCGCCGGCATGTTCTTGTCGCAGCCGCCTGCGACGAGCACGCCGTCCATGCACTGGCCGTTGACCGCGGTCTCGATCGCATCGGCAATCACTTCGCGCGAGACGAGCGAGTACTTCATTCCCTCGGTCCCCATCCCGATGCCGTCGGTCACGGTCGGCGTGCCGAAGACCTGCGGCATCGCTCCGGCGTCCTTGAGCGCAGCCATCGCCCGGTCGACGAGCGGCTGAATGCCCGCATTGCAGGGGTTCATCGTACTGTGCCCGTTCGCGACGCCAACGATCGGCTTGTCGAAATCGCCGTCGCCGAATCCGACGGCGCGGAGCATCGCGCGATTCGGCGAACGCGCGACGCCTTCGGTGATGAGCTTCGAGCGGCGGTTGTACGGCATGGCGGGACTCCGGGATGGGGAGCGCGTTGATACGTGCCGGGAGGCGAAATCGCGGAACGCGACTTTCGTATAATCGGCCGTCACAATTCTAACAGGCCGATGCCGAGAACCTCATGAGGCGGGTATCGGGCGAAATGGCCGCGCATGCTGGTCCACCCGCAGTTTGATCCCGTTGCGTTTCAGATCGGGCCCGTGGCGGTTCGCTGGTACGGGCTCATGTATGTCGTCGGATTCCTGTTGTTCGTGCTGCTCGGGCGGCACCGCGCGCGGCAGAACATGCTGACCGGCTGGCGCCTGACCGACGTCGACGACATGCTGCTCTACGGCGTTTTCGGCGTCATCTTCGGCGGGCGTCTCGGCTACGTCCTCTTCTACAAGCCGCTCTATTACCTCGCGCATCCTCTCGAGATCTTCGCGGTGTGGCAGGGCGGCATGAGCTTTCACGGAGGCCTGATCGGCGTGCTGGTCGCGCTCTGGTTCTTCGCGCGACAGCGGCGCAAACGCTGGCTCGAGGTCACCGACTTCGTCGCGCCGCTCTGTCCGCTCGGGCTCGCCTGCGGGCGTCTCGGCAACTTCATCAACGGCGAGTTGTGGGGGCGCGTGACGACCGAGCCGTGGGGGATGGTGTTTCCGCAGGCCGGGCCCGAGCCGCGCCATCCGTCGCAGCTCTATCAATTCGCCCTCGAAGGCGTGCTGCTCTTCATCGTGCTCTGGATCTACACGCGGCGCCGGCGCCCGATGGGTGCGGCGTCAGGACTCTTTCTTCTCGGGTACGGCGTATCGCGATTCGTCGTCGAATACGTGCGCGAGCCCGATAACTTTCTCGGCTACCTCGCGCTCGGCCTGACGATGGGCCAGTGGCTGTCGCTGCCGATGATCCTGATCGGCGCCGCGATGATGTTCTGGGCGTATCGTCGTGCCGACAAGCCGGAGCCGACGCTGCTCGACAGGATGAAGTAGCGGTGTGAGCGGCGAGGCCCGAAGGGCGGCGAGCAATCGCGCATCACCGCTTGCGGCCGACGTCGGGGTAGTGAATTCAAGAAGGAAGCAGCGGAGGCCGCGACGCGAACGGCGCCGATTCAACGAAACGAGTGAGGAGGCCGCGAGCCGCGTGAGCGGCCCATCTCGCTATTCGACGCGACGGTACTCGCCGTCGATCGTCGTCTTGCGGGGCGCGCGATACCGCGCTCCGCCCGCGGTGTGCGGCGCGAATTCGTGTCCGACGTTGATCGGCAAGGCGAGAAGCACGAGCGCGATGAGATCGCTCAGCACGCCGGGCAACATGAACAACATCCCGGCGAGAACCTTGCGGCCGCTGTCGACGAGGCCGCGCAGCAGCGGCTGCTCGCCGTGCATCGCCGCGATCGTAGCGGCACGAAATGCAAGCCGTTCGTTGCGCAGCAGATACGCGCCGGCGATGAACGACATCGCGAGCCACGCCCAAACTGGCACGCCGGTCCACCGCGCGAAGCGAACCGTCGTGTAAAGATCGATGATCGGGAAACCCAGTACAATGAACAACAAGATGAAGCGCATGGACACTCCTTGGCCGGCGCGATCCTGATCCTGACGCAGATGCCTGACCGCGCGTCGGCGCAATCGCTGGCGCGCTCGCTGGTCGAAGCGCGCCTCGCCGCATGCGTCAGCATAGGCGCTCCGGTTGAGTCACTCTATCACTGGCACGGCCAAATCGAAACAGCGGCAGAGATACCGGTCGTCGTGAAAACGCGCGTCGAGCGCTATCGCGACGTCGAGACGGCAATCCGGTCGCAGCATCCGTACGAACTTCCCGAGATCCTCGCTGTCCCCGTTGTCGATGGGCTCACCCACTACGTCGACTGGATCGCCGATGAAACCGTCGCCGAGTGACAGCGGGGTGCGCTTGCCCGCAGCGATTGCATGGACAATCGCTGCGCTCTCGGCGGGCGTCGCCGTGGCCGCCGGCCCGAAGCTCCTCGAGCCGGAGCGTGCGTTCGCCTACAGCGTGCAGGCGCTCGACGACAAGACCGTCGAAGCGCGATTCGCGATCGCCGACGGCTACTACCTGTATCGCGAGAAGCTCCGCTTCAGCGTCGAACCCTCGACTCTCGCCGCTTCGCCGAGTCTGCCTCCGGGCAAGATCAAGGACGATGAATTCTTCGGGAAGGTCGAGACCTATCGCGGCCAGCTCGCCGTGAAGCTCGCGATCGAGCAGCCGGCGCCGGGAAGCAAGCTCGTCGTGCGCGCCGAATCCCAGGGTTGCGCCGACGTGGGTGTCTGCTACCCGCCGCAGGTCCAGAACATCACCGTGACGCTGCCGCTGGCCGGACAGCCTCCGGCGCCA
>DASSGI010000006.1:0-3583 GCA_035857655.1 Casimicrobiaceae bacterium
CGCAGCCCCCGCCGGGCGAAGCCAGGGGCGAGCGTGACGCAGATGCACTATGCGCGGCGCGGCATCGTGACACCCGAGATGGAATTCATCGCGATCCGGGAGAACCTCCGGCGCCGCGAATACCTCGCGGGACTCCGCGCCGCGGGAGCCACGGGCGAGCGCATGGCGGAGCTGCTCGGCACCCAGCATCGCGGCGAATCATTCGGCGCCTCGATTCCCGGAGAGATCACGCCGGAATTCGTGCGCGACGAAGTGGCGCGGGGGCGGGCGATCATTCCCGCGAACGTGAACCATCCCGAGTCCGAGCCGATGCTGATCGGCCGGACGTTCCTCGTGAAGATCAACGCCAACATCGGCAACTCGGCCGTGGCGTCCACGATCGAAGAGGAAGTCGAGAAGATGACGTGGGCGACGCGCTGGGGCGCCGACACCGTGATGGATCTTTCCACCGGAAAGAACATTCACGAGACGCGCGAATGGATCATCCGCAACTCGCCCGTGCCGATCGGCACGGTGCCGATCTACCAGGCGCTCGAGAAGGTCGACGGCAAGGCCGAAGAGCTCACGTGGGAGATGTATCGCGACACGCTGATCGAGCAGGCCGAGCAGGGCGTCGACTATTTCACGATCCACGCCGGCGTGCTGCTCCGCTATATCCCGCTGACCGCGAAGCGGATGACGGGCATCGTGTCGCGCGGCGGCTCGATCATGGCGAAGTGGTGCCTCGCGCATCACAAGGAGAGCTTCCTCTACACGCGCTTCGAGGAGATCTGCGAGATCATGAAGGCGTACGACGTCGCGTTCTCGCTGGGCGACGGGCTGCGTCCCGGCTCCGGCTACGATGCGAACGACGAAGCCCAGATGGCGGAGCTCGCAACGCTCGGCGAGCTCACGCAGATCGCGTGGAAGAACGATGTGCAGACGATGATCGAAGGTCCGGGCCACATCCCGATGCATCTGATCAAGCACAACATGGACGAGCAGCTTCGGCTCTGCGGCGAAGCGCCCTTCTACACGCTGGGACCGCTCACCACCGACATCGCGCCGGGCTACGACCACATCACGAGCGCGATCGGCGCCGCGATGATCGGCTGGTACGGCACCGCGATGCTCTGCTACGTGACGCCGAAGGAGCACCTGGGGCTCCCGAACAAGGTCGACGTCAAGGACGGCATCATGGCGTACAAGGTCGCAGCGCACGCAGCCGACCTCGGCAAGGGGCATCCGGGCGCACAGATCCGCGACAACGCGATCAGCAAGGCGCGCTTCGAGTTTCGCTGGGACGACCAGTTCAACCTGGGCCTCGATCCGGACAAGGCGCGCGAGTTCCACGACGAGACGCTGCCGCAGTCGGGCGCGAAGCTCGCGCATTTCTGCTCCATGTGCGGCCCGCACTTCTGCTCGATGAAGATCACGCAGGACGTACGCGAGTTCGCCGCGAAGCAGGGGATCGCGGAGAAGGACGCGATTTCGAAGGGGTTGGAGGCGAAGTCGGCCGAATTCCTCGAAAGCGGCGCCGAGGTCTATCGGCGCGCCTGAGCTGCCGGAGCCACTCGTCGGCGCCCGAACCGGGAGGGACGCATCATGGCCGACAGCCTCGCCGAGTTGCAGAGCGCAATCGACGCGTTCGTCGCCGAGCGCGATTGGGCGCAATTCCACGCGCCCAAGAACCTCGCGATGGGTGTCGCGATCGAAGCCGCCGAAATCATGGAGCATTTCCTGTGGTGTTCCGCCGAGGAGTCGCACGCGCTCGGCAGCGCGAAGCGCGCGCAGGTCGCGAACGAGATCGGTGACGTGCTGATCTACCTGATGAAGCTCGGACGTTCGCTCGACATCGACATCGTCGCCGCGGCGCACGCGAAGCTCGAGCTGAACCGCGAAAAGTATCCGGTCGCGAAAGCCAGCGGGCGAGCGACGAAGTACGTCGATCTCGACTGACCGCAGGTCGACGGCCCCCGCAGCCGCTCGGCGACCTCGCGCGGCCGGAACTGCCACGAAACGCGCGCGGTTTGCCCACCCATACTCGCGATCGTGCTGTCGCTCATCGCTGCGGGGGGAGGCACCTTCGCATTCCTTCAGCGTCGCAACAGGGCCGACGCGTTCTCGGCGCGCTAGAGCAAGCTCGCTTCCCGGCGCGGGCTCCGCTCCCCGCGCCAATCGTCACGACGACCTCGATCGCTCGCGCTCGAGCCGCGAGTTCGATCGAGCCGCTCCCGAGCCCGGTCCTCTGTCTCCGAGACCGGCCCTCTGTCGAATCCCGGCTTTCGCGGCCGGCGTGCGCTATCCTGAGCCGCACCCTCGGTACGACGCTCGCGAGCCGGGAGACTTCGAGGCCATGAACCCTGCCGACCCGACAACAGGATTGATCGCGCATGCGATCCAGCTCGCGATCGCCCCCGTGTTCCTTCTCACCGGCATCAGCGGATTGCTGGGCGTCATGGCGAATCGCCTCGCGCGCGTGATCGATCGCGCCCGGACGTTCGAGGGGACCTGGAGCACGCTCGACGCGCATGCGAAGTCGGTCGCATTGATCGAGGTCAACACCCTGGAACGGCGGCGCCGGGTGATCAGCTGGTCGATCAATTTCTGCACCGCAGCGGCCCTGTTGATCTGCCTCGTGATCGTCTCGCTGTTCGTCGAGGAATTCTTCGGCAAGAACCTGAAGGTGCTCGCCGGCACGCTGTTCGTGCTGGCGATGATCGCGGTGATCTGCGGGCTGTCCTGTTTTTTGCGCGAGGTCTACCTCGCCACGCACACAACGAACGTCGATCCCCGTCGTTTCGACGCCTAGAACCGTGACGCGCGTGAGCCGCGCCGCTATGCCGCGGCGCTATGCCGCAGCGCCAAGTCGCACCGCCTTCCGGCGGCGTCCCCACTGGCCCTCGAAGCCCGCGAAGCGTCCCGGGATGGCGGTGTCGCAACGGCTGCAGCGCCCGTCGGCCGAGAGGCCGTAATGCAGGATCTCGTGCCAGTCGCGCTCGATGAGCGCAACGCCGCATCCCGGGCAGAACGTCGTCCCGCCGGTCCGATCGTGGACGTTGCCGGTGTACACGTAGCGGATCCCAGCCTTCATCGCGATGACGCGCGCGCGCGTAAGTGTCGCGCCCGGCGTGCGCGGCAGATCCATCATCTTGTAGTCCGGATGAAACGCGGTGAAGTGCAACGGAACATCGACGCCGAGCTCGCGAACGATCCAGTCGCTCATCGTCGCGATCTCCGCGTCGGAATCGTTCTTGCCCGGGATCAGCAGCGTCGTGATCTCGAACCACACGTCGGTCTCGCGCTTCAGATAGACGAGCGTGTCGAGGACCGGCTGCAAACGGGCGCCGCAGAGCTTCACGTAGAACTCGTCGGTGAAACCCTTCAGATCGACATTCGCGGCGTCCATCTTCGCGTAGAACTCACGCCGCGCATCGACGCCGATGTAGCCAGCTGTCACGGCGACATTCTTCACGCCGGCCGCGCGGCAGGCTTGCGCGACATCGATCGCATATTCGGCGAAGATCACCGGGTCGTTGTAGGTGTACGCCACGCTCGCGCAGCGCGTCTCGAGCGCGGCGTCCGCGAGCGCCTGCGGCGACGC
>DASSGI010000007.1:0-2600 GCA_035857655.1 Casimicrobiaceae bacterium
ATTTCTATTCATTCGTGGCCAATCCGGAAGTTGTTGGCAAAATGTTCAACGATATAAAGCCCAACTTCGCAGTGCTCAGTCATATATCGCTCTACAGTAAAAGTGGAATCCCCCGGCCGACCGAACAAGAGTTATCGTCGCGCATTGCGGCTCTTTATCAAGGCCCCGTGCTGATAGGACAAGACCTAATGCAATTCATCATTTCGAATGACGGGGTGAAAGCTCTTCCTTACTCGCCGGAACAGCGCAACAGAGAGCCTTGAAGAGGGTTTGGAGAGGTTCACTAAGGCGATAATCCATATCGCGCCGGGGTGGAGGGTCATCGCATGAACACGCCATCGGAAACGCCCTCGGCCGCACTTCGCGTCAACGGCGAGCGTCTCTGGCGATCGCTGATGGAGCTCGCGCAGATCGGCGCAACGCCGAAGGGCGGCGTGCGCAGGCTCGCGCTCACCGAGCTCGACGGCAAGGGGCGGGATCTCGTCGTTAGCTGGCTGCGCGAGGCGAACGCGACCGTCGAGGTCGACGCCGCAGGCAACATCATCGCCACGCGCCGGGGCCGCAATGCCGACGCGCCGGTCGTTCTCACCGGAAGCCACGTCGATACGCAGCCCTCAGGCGGCAAGTTCGACGGCAACTACGGCGTGCTCGCCGGATTGGAGGTATTGCGCACGCTGAACGACGCAGGCGTAGCAACGGAAAAGCCGGTTGGCGTCGCGATATGGACGAACGAGGAGGGAAGTCGCTTCGTTCCGGTGATGGGCGGCTCGGGTGCCTTTGCCGGCGTGTTCACGCTCGAGCATCTGCTCGCTCAGCGCGACGGCGATGGCGTCACGTTCGGCGATGCGCTGCGGAGAATCGGCTACGCCGGAAGCGCGCCGGTCGGCGGGCGCGCGCTCGATGCGTATTTCGAAGCGCACATCGAGCAGGGTCCGATCCTCGAGCGCGAGGACAAGGTCATCGGCGTGGTGAACGGCGCACTGGGCCTGCGCTGGTACGACTGCGTCTGGACGGGGCAGGATGCGCACGCGGGACCCACGCCGATGGAAGCGCGGCGTGATGCGCTGCGCGGCGCGGCGCGGATGGTCGAGGCGGTGAACGCGGTCGCGCTGCGCCACGCGCCCGAAGGCCGCGCTACCGTCGGGTTCATGCAGGTCGGTCCGAATTCCCGCAATGTCGTTCCGGGCCTCGTCAAGATGACCGTCGACATGCGCAATCCCGACGATCGCGATCTTGCGGCGATGGATCGCGAGCTCCGCGACGCGGCGGCCGCGATTGCGCGCGATCTTCGTCTGGAGTGCGACCTGCAGCAGGTCGATCACTTCCCTGCGTCGCGCTTCGACCGAGGCTGCATCGATGTCGTGCGCGCGGCGACGCGGGCACTCGGCTACCCACATCGCGAGATGGTGAGCGGAGCGGGTCACGATGCGATCTACATTGCCCGCGTCGCGCCGACGTCGATGATCTTCGTCCCCTGCCGCGACGGCATCAGTCACAACGAGATCGAGGACGCCCGTCCCGAGCATCTCGAAGCCGGAGCCAACGTGCTGCTGCATGCGATGCTTGCGCGCGCCGGAAACGCCCGATATGGACGAACCGTCTGCGCTTAGAGTCGTCGCGATACGGGCCGTCGAAACCGCTGACGCCGGGCGCACGGTGTGGACCGACGAGGATCGCGCCTGGGCGAGTCGCGCCGCAGCAGAAGTGGTCGGCGCACAGGCGTCGCCGGACGAGTTCCTCGCACGCCGTGCGGAATTGGCGATCGAGAAGCTCGGCGCTCGACAACCTGCGCTTGCGCGCGCTGTACGCGCGCTGCGTTGGCGGTCATTTGCAAGCGTCGCTGTCGTGGCCGGCGCATTCGCGCTTGGCTTCGTCCTCGATCAAGTCGACCGCTCGCAGCGAATCAATATCCTGTCTCCCCCGGTGCTCGGCCTGCTGACGTGGAACATCGCGGTCTACGTTGCCATCGTCGTCAGCTACGTCGTCCGCTACGGCGATGCAGCGCAGCCGGGACCGCTACGTGGTGCGCTGACACGCATCGGCGGCGGCCTTGTCCGCCCGCGCCGCGGTGGTGCGCTCCACGAAGCGATCGCCGCTCTCATTGACGATTGGGCTCGCCGGTCCGCCTCCCTTTACAGGATCCGGGCGACGCGCATCCTGCACGTTGCGGCGGCGGCTCTTGCCGCGGGCGTGATTTCGGGACTGTATCTGCGCGGCCTCGCGCTCGAGTACCGCGCGGGCTGGGAGAGCACGTTTCTCGATGCGTCGACGGTGCGCTCGATCGTTGCTGTCGCCTATGCGCCGGGGGCATGGATCACGCAAATACCGGTGCCCGATATCGAGGCCGTGACGGCGATCCGTTCGCCGGCCAGCGAAAACGCGGCGCGCTGGGTGCACCTGATGGCAGCTACGGTCGCGCTCATCGTCATCGTGCCGCGTCTCGCGCTCGCGCTCGTCGCCGGCCTGCTCGAACGCCATCGCGCGACGCACATGCAGCTACCGTGCGGCGAGCCGTACTTCCAGCGCCTGCTGCGCGGTTTTCGAGGAGGTGCGGCGCGCGTCCGCGTTATTCCGTACAGCTATACACCGCCCGCTGCGGC
>DASSGI010000008.1:0-10773 GCA_035857655.1 Casimicrobiaceae bacterium
CTTCGCGATCGCCGCCGGCGACGCCGCGTACGAGAAACGGATGTGCTGACCCTCGTTCGGAACACGGCGCCCGAAATGAATGTCGGAAAGAACCGCGACACCCGCGTCGGCAAGCAGCCGCTTGCGGAATGCTTCGGAGTCGGCGCAACCGGTGATCCGGCACGCTTCGGTGACGTTCGGCCACGCATAGAAGGCGCCGCCCGGATTGCGGCAAACGATTCCCGGCACCTTGTTGAGCAGGCCGACGATCAGATCGCGGCGCTCGAGGAAGCTCGCGCGCATCGCGTCGGCGTCGTGCTGCGGACCGGTGATCGCCTCGACCGCCGCCCACTGCGAGATCTGCGACGCGCACGAATCGGTGTTCGTGACCCAGCGCGTGAACACCGGGACGAGCGCCCTGTTCGCGACGAAGCCGATCCTCCAGCCGGTCATCGCCCAGGTCTTCGACGCGCCGTCGGAAACGATCGTGCGCTCGAGCATCCCGGGACGCGTCGCGAGCGATTCGAACGCGCCGGCATAGGCGAGCCGCGAGTAGATCTCGTCGGCGAACACCCAGACCTGCGGGTGGCGCGCGAGGATCTCGGCGATCGCGTCGAGATCGTCGGGCTGCAGCATCCCGCCGGTCGGGTTGTGCGGCGTGTTGAGGATCAGCAGCTTCGTTTTCGGCGTGATCTTCGCCTCGAGCTCGGCGGGGTCGAACGCGAAGTCGCGCGCTTCGCGCAGATAGATCGGGACCGGCACCGCGCCGTTCGCCGCGATCTGCGATTCGTAGATCGGAAATCCGGGAACGGGGTAGATCACCTCGTCGCCGACGCCGTAGTCGGTGACCGAGGCGATCGTGTACGCGATGAAGGGCTTCGCGCCCGCGCCCACGACGACGTCGTCGGGCAGGAACTCGAGACCGCGCCGCACGCCCATGTCCTTCGCGGCGGCAGCGCGCAGCTCGTCGATGCCGGCCGACGGCGTGTAGCCGTGCTTGCCCGCCTTGATCGCGTCGATGCCGGCCTTCTGGATGTTGCGCGGCGTCGGGAAATCGGGCTGGCCGATGCAGAACGAAACGATGTCCTTGCCCTGTCGCGCGAGCGCGTTGACCTCGGCGAGCACGACGAACGCGTTTTCGGTGCCGAGCGACTCCGCGCGCCTCGAGAGCTTCGTGGCGGTCGATCCCTTTTCATGCGGCGCGTTCATGCGTCCCTCGCATTGCGTTCCAGTTGCCGAGGCTTCGCGCCTACGGCGGTTTCCTGCTGCCGCTCGCGATAGAGGTCGCGGAAGGTTCGTCCCTGCGGCGCCGGCAAGTCGCGTCCCTCGGTCCACCCGCCGCCGAACGGCAGGTGCGAGATCATCCCCGCGCTTCCAGCCATCGAGTCGAGCGTGCGTGCGGCGAACCTCGTCGCTTTCGCGTAGAGATCGGGCCGCTGTGCGACCCACGACCATGCCCGCAGCGCGAGATGCTCGTACCACGGGCGAAGCCCTCGCGAGAAGGCCTGCTCGCGCAGCTTCCGCTGCAGATCGGGCAGCGGAATCTTGACCGGGCACACGACACCGCACTGGTTGCAGAACGTCGACGCCGCGGGCAGATCCTGCGCGTTCTCCAGGCCGACGTACATCGGCGTAAGGATCGAGCCGATCGGCCCCGGATAGACCCAGCCATAGGAATGTCCGCCTACGTTCTGGTAGACGGGGCAGTGATTCATGCACGCGCCGCAACGGATGCAGCGCAGCGCGTCGCGCACGTCGCTGCCGAGCACGCCGGTGCGCCCGCAGTCGACGACGATGAAGTACATGTGCTCGGCGCCGTGGAACTCGCCTTCGCCCTTCGGCCCTGTCAGCACGTCGACGTAGTTCGAGATCGACTGCCCGGTCGCGGAACGCGGAAGGAGGCGCATCAGCGTGGCGACGTCCTCGAGCGTGGGCACGACCTTTTCGATGCCCGAGATCGCGATGTGGACCTTGGGCAGCGTCGTGGCGAGCGTCGCGTTGCCTTCGTTGGTGACGAGCACGACCGATCCCGTCTCGGCGACGAAGAAATTGCCGCCCGAGATCCCCATGTCGGCGGTGAGGTAGTGCCGGCGCAGCACGCCGCGCGCTTCGAGGCACAGCTCCTCGATCCCGGACTTGACCGGCGTGCCATGCGACTTGTGAAAGAGATCGGCGACTTCCTCTTTCGACTTGTGCAGCGCCGGCCCGATGATGTGCGACGGCGGCTCGTAGCCGTTGATCTGCAGGATGTATTCACCGAGGTCGGTCTCGACGACCGTCAAGCCTGCCGCCTCGATCGCGTGGTCGAGCGCGGACTCCTCCGAGACCATCGATTTCGACTTGATGATCTTCGCCACACCGTGCTTCTTCGCGATCTCCAGCACGAGCGCGTTGATGTCGGCGGGCGTCTCGGCGAACAGCACCGTCGCGCCTCGCGCCGTCGCGTTGCGCTCGAAGAGCTCGAGCCAGACATCGAGATCCTCGAGGCCGCGGTTCCTCGCGTCTTTCGCGTATTCGCGCGTTCCTTCGAAATCGTCGAGCTCGGTGATCGCCGTTCGCCGCTTGCCGACGAACTTGCCCTGCATCTTCTTCAGGTTGTCCTGCAGGCGCTCGTCGTGGAGCTTCACGTGCGCGCGCGCCTTGAAGTGCATCGACGTGAGTTCCATCGGTCCGCCCCGATTGCCTGTCGACTAGACTAGCCGCCGCGCGCCGCTGCGCGCGAGGCCGGCTCCGCTCCGGCGAGGACCTCTGCGACGTGGAGCACGCGCGTCTTCGCGTCGCCGCGGCGCCGCAGCCTTCCCTCGATGTTGAGCATGCAGCCCAGGTCGCCGAGCACGACGGCGTCGGCGCCGCTCGCCTCGATGTGACCGCATTTGTTGTCGGCGAGCCGCGTCGAGATTTCGCCGAACTTCACGGCGAACGTGCCGCCGAAGCCGCAGCAGGTCTCGCACTCCGGCATCTCGCTCACCGTAAGGCCGGGCACCTTGGCGAGCAACGCGCGCGGCTGCGCCTTGACGCCCATTTCGCGCAAGCCCGAGCAGCTATCGTGGTAGGTGACGGTCCCGTCGAACCGCCCGGGGACGTTCGCAAGCCGCAGCTCGCCGACGAGGAAGTCGGTGAGCTCGCGCGTCTTCGCTGCGAGCGCTTCGACACGCGCGAGCATCGCCGGATCGTCGGCGAAGAGATCCGCATAGTGCGTGCGGATCATCCCGCTGCAGGATCCCGACGGCACCACCAGAAAGTCGCAGTCCTCGAATTCGGCGACGAGCTTTGCGGCGAGCGCCTTCGCATCCGCGCGGTCGCCGGAGTTGTACGCGGGCTGTCCGCAGCAGGTCTGCGTCGAGGGAACGATGACCGTCGCGCCGCCGGCTTCGAGCAGCCGCAGCGCGGCAAACCCGATCGATGGCCGCATCAGGTCGACCAGGCACGTGACGAAAAGACCGACGCGCATCGAGAGTGGAAGCCCTTCGTTTCGTGACCGGGCATCTTAGCACGCGGCAACCGGCACACCTTGCCGGCGCGAAGCTCTGGAAATCAGAGCAGGCCGGAGTGCGCGAGCGCGACGACGCACACGCCGAGCAGCGGCTGCGGCAGGATGCCGAAAACGAGCAGCGCCAGGCCGTTCATCGTAAGCAGCGCCCGGCTGTCGGCGCGAGCGTCGAGCGGTTCCGTGTCGACGGCGTCGTCGAAGTACATGAGCTTCACGACGCGCAGGTAATAGAACGCTCCGACGAGCGACGCAAGAACGGCGACGACGGCGAGCCAGACGAATCCCGCGTCGACGGCTGCCTGGATCACCACGAACTTGGCGTAGAAGCCGACCGTCGGCGGAATCCCGGCGAGCGAGAACATCACGAGCAGCATCATGAACGCCCACCACGGCGCGCGCTGGTTGAGACCCTTGAAGTCGTCGAGCAGGTCGGCCTCGAAGCCCTCGCGGGAGAGCAGCATGACCATGCCGAAGGAGGCGATGCTCGTGAGCACGTACGCAATCGCGTAGAAGAGCGCCGCGCTGTAGCCGTTGGGATTCGCTGCCAGGAACCCCATCAGCATGAAGCCCATGTTGGCGATCGACGAATACCCGAGCATCCGCTTGATGTTCGTCTGCGCGATCGCGACGACATTGCCGAAGATCATCGACAGAAGCGCCAGCACGATCAGCATCCCCTGCCAGTCGAACCACAGGCCGCCCAGCGCGACGCCGAGCAGACGCAGCATGAAGACGTAGGCGGCGAGCTTCGGCGCAGTGCCGATCAGCAGTGTCATCACCGTAGGGGCGCCGTCGTACACGTCGGGGACCCACATGTGGTACGGAACCGCGCCGAGCTTGAACGCGATCCCCGAGACGACGAACACGAGACCGAACAGCAGGATCAGCCGATTGCCGCTGCCGCCCGCGAGCTCGCGCGCGACGACCGCGACGTCGAGAGAGCCGGTCGCGCCATAGATCATCGACAGCCCGTAGAGCAGGATGCCGGAGGCGAGCGCGCCCAGGACGAAGTACTTCATCGCCGCCTCGGACGCGATGTTCGACGTCCTGTGCATCGCGATCATCGCGTAGAGCGACAGCGCCTGGAGCTCGAGCCCGAGGTAGAGTGTCACGAAGCTGCTCGCCGCGATCATCACCATCGTCCCGAGCAGCGTGAAGAGCGCCAGCACGAACGTCTCGCCGCGGAAGAGGCCGCGCGCCACGCAATAGCTCCGCGAAAGGAACAGCCCCAGCGACACGGCGACGCACGACATGAATTTCAGCGTGTCGGCGAGCATGTCGTCGGCGACCATGCCGCTGAACGCAGTCGAGGGCTGGGGCTCCATCCACGCGAGCGACGCCAGCGCCGCTCCGACAAGCACGATCTGCGTCAGCCAGAACGAGACGTGGCGGCGGGCGTCGGAGACGAAGAGATCGATCATCAGCACGGCGCCCGCGCCGCAGAGGACGACGATCTCGGGCGCGATCGCGGCGAAGTTCACGGTCGGCGTCATCGGTGGGCTCGGTCTACAGTTTGCTCTTCGCGACGTGCGTGAGCAGTCCCTCGACCGAGGTGTGCATCACGTCGATGAACGGCCGTGGCCATATGCCCATCCAGAGGACGAGGAGCGCCACCGACCCGAGCATCCAGAACTCGCGGCGGTTGATGTCGGAAAGCTCGCGGACGTGGTCGTTGGCGATCGCCCCGTAGATCACGCGCTTGTACATCCACAGCGTGTACGCGGCGCCGAGGACCATGATCGTCGCCGCGGTGAAGCCCAGCCAGAAATTGACCTTGACCGCGGCGAGGATCACCAGGAACTCGCCGACGAAACCGGACGTCGCAGGGAGTCCCGCGTTCGCCATCGCAAACAGCATCATGAACGCGGCGAACCTGGGCATCGTGTTAACGACGCCGCCGTAGTCGGAAATCAACCGCGAGTGCATGCGGTCGTACATCACGCCGACGCAGAGGAACATCGCGGCGGAGACGAAGCCGTGCGAGATCATCTGCACGAGCCCCCCCTCCACCCCGAGCGCGCTGAAAAGGAAGAATCCCAGCGTCACGAATCCCATGTGCGATATCGACGAATACGCGATCAGCTTCTTCATGTCGGCCTGGACCAGCGCGACGAAGCCGATATAGACGACCGCGATCAGCGACAGCGTGATCACGAAGCCCGAGAGGTAGCGCGCGGCATCCGGCAGGATCGGCAGGACGAAGCGGACGAAGCCGTACGCGCCGATCTTCAGCGTGATCGCGGCGAGGATCACCGAGCCGCCCGTCGGGGCCTCGACGTGCGCATCCGGCAGCCACGTGTGCACCGGCCACATCGGCACCTTGACCGAGAACGACAGGAAGAACGCGATGAACAGCAGAATCTGGACCTCGAGCGACAGCGGGACGCGATACCAGTCGAGGATCGAGAACGTCTCCGAGACGTTGTACAGGTAGATGAACGCCACCAGCAGCAGCAGCGACCCGAGCAGCGTGTAGAGGAAGAACTTGACCGCAGCGTACACGCGATTCGGCCCGCCCCAGGATCCGATGATGATGTACATCGGGATCAGCATCGCCTCGAAGAACGAATAGAAGAGGATGCCGTCGAGCGCGCTGAAAGCGCCGTTGATGAGACCCGACTGGATGAGGAACGCCGCCATGTACTGCGCGACCCGGACCTTGATGACTTCCCACGCCGACCAGACGACGATCAGCGTCATCAGGCTGTTCAGCAATACGAGCAGCATCGAGATGCCGTCGACGCCCAGGTGGTAGTGGATGTCGAAGCGCGGGATCCAGTCGGTGCGCTCGACGAACTGCATGTCGGCGGTCGACGTGTCGAAATGCATCCACAGCGGCAGCGTGACGAGCAGGCCTACGACTGAGCCAATCAGCGAGATCCAGCGCGCGAGGCCGGCGTCGCGGTCGCGGCCGACCGCCAGCACGGCGAGGCCGGCGACGATCGGGACCCAGATGGCGAGTGACAGGTAGGGCATCGTTGTTCTTCTGCGGTGGTTCCGTGAGGCCCTAGCGCGTCCACACCACGAGGAGCGCCAGCACCCCGACGATCATCGTGAACGCGTAGTGATAGACGTATCCGGATTGGATGTGGCGCACGAGCGCCGCGGCCCAGCCGACGACCTTCGCCGAGCCGTTGACGAAGAAACCGTCGATGATCGAGCGGTCGCCGACGTTCGAGAGGAAGCCGCCGAGCTTGCGCGCGCCACCCGCGAAGAACCAGTCGTTGAAGCGATCGAAGTAGTACTTGTTGTCGAGGAGCGTGTAGAGCGGGCGGACCGCGCCGGCGATGCGCGCGGGAAGCTCCGGCCGGACGAGGTACAGATACCAGGCGGTGACGATGCCGGCGAGCGCGAGCCAGAACGGCAGCGCGGTGACGCCGTGAAGCATGAACGCCGCGACGCCGTGCCACTCCTCGCGAAACTCGGCAACGGCGGGATGCGCCGAGGAGACGACGATCGAATTGCCGAACCAGTTGCCGATCAGCGTCGGCTCGATCGTCAACCATCCGATGCATACCGACGGGATGGCCAGCGCGATCAGCGGGACGGTGACGACCCACGGGCTTTCGCGCGGTTCGACCGCGTGCGCGCCGTGGCCGTGATCGTCGTGGGGATGATCGGCTTGGGCGTGATCGGCGTGCGCGCCTTCCTGAGCGTGCTGGACATGCTTGGGGTCCTCGTGATGCGGCGCAGGGACCGGCGGATTGCGGAAGCGCTCCTCGCCGTGGAAGGTCATGAAGATCAGGCGGAACGAGTAGAACGCCGTCACGAACACGCCGGCGACCACCGCGAAATACGCATAGCCGTGACCGGGGATCGTCGACGCATGGACAGCCTCGATGAGCGCGTCCTTCGAGAAGAATCCGGCGAACGGCGGGATTCCGACCAGTGCGACGCTCCCGATCAGCATCGTCCAGTAGGTGATCGGCATGTACTTGCGCAGGCCACCCATGTTGCGCATGTCCTGGTCGTGATGCATCGCGATGATCGCCGAGCCCGCGCCGAGGAAGAGCAGCGCCTTGAAGCACGCGTGCGTCATCAGGTGGAATATCCCCCCGGCGTAGTCGGAGACGCCGAGCGCGACCGTCATGTAGCCGAGCTGGGAGAGCGTCGAGTAGGCGACGACGCGCTTGATGTCGTTCTGGACGATGCCGAGGATCCCGAGGAAGAGCGCGCCCGTGGCGCCGACCACCGTGACGAACGACAGCGCCGCGTCGGAGAGCTCGAACAGCGGACTCATCCGCGCAACCATGAAGATGCCGGCCGTCACCATCGTCGCCGCGTGGATCAGCGCGGAGATCGGCGTCGGGCCTTCCATCGAGTCGGGCAGCCAGACGTGCAACGGGACCTGCGCCGACTTGCCCATCGCGCCGATGAACAGGCAGATGCAGATCACCGCGAGCAGCGGCCACTGCGCGGCGCCGAGAAGATTGATCGGCGTCGAAGCGAATTCGCCGGCGCGCGCGAACACCGGCTCGTAGTAGAGCGTGCCGAAATGCGCGTAGACGAGCGCGATCCCGAGCACGAAGCCGAAATCGCCGACGCGATTGACGAGGAACGCCTTCAGGTTCGCGTAGATCGCCGATTCGCGGGTCTTGTAGAAGCCGATCAGCAGGTACGAGACGAGCCCGACCGCTTCCCAGCCGAAGAACAGCTGCAGGAAGTTGTTGCTCATCACCAGCATCAGCATGCTGAACGTGAACAGCGAGATGTAGCTGAAGAAGAGGATGTAGCCGTCGTCGTCGGCCATGTAGCCGATCGTGTAGACGTGCACCGCGAGCGACACGAACGTGACGACGAGCAGCATCAGCGCGGTGAGCGGGTCGATCAGGAAGCCCACGGCGAGCTTGAATTCCCCGGACTGCGCCCACGTGTAGACGTCGCCGTTGAAGACGTGCCCGGCGTTCACGTCGCGCCAGATCACGATCGACGCGACGAACGCGACGGCGACGCCGATGATGCAGAGCCAGTGCGAGAGCGCACGGCCCAGCTTCGGGCCGAAAAGCCCGACGACGATCGCGCCGATCAGCGGCGCGAGCGGAACGATGAGGTAGAGAGTCTTCATGTCCATCGCTCTACCCCTTCAGGCGATCCATCTCTTCGACGTCGATCGAGCCGATGTTGCGGAACAGCAGGACGAGGATCGCGAGCCCGATCGCGGACTCCGCTGCGGCCACCGTCAGGATGAAGAAGACGAAGACCTGCCCCGCCATGTCGCTCATGAAGCTCGAGAACGCGATGAAATTCATGTTGACGGCGAGCAGCATCAGCTCGATCGCCATCAGCAGGACGATCACGTTCTTTCGATTGAGGAAGATGCCGACGATGCTGATGGCGAAGAGAACCGCCCCCAGCACGAGGTAATGCGACAGCGTCGGCAACGACAACATCGGACTTCCCCTTGGACCCCGGGATCGCCGACGTGTAGCGCGCGCGTTCCGCGCGCCGGCCGCCGCGATCCCGGATTTGGTTCTACGGTTTTGAAGTTTCTTTCTTCTCGGACGGAATGTTCAGCACCCTCAACCGGTCGCGCGCGCGGACCTTCACCTGTTCCGCCGGATTCTGATACTTGGTCTCCTTGCGCTTGCGATGCGTCAACGCGATCGCCGCGATGATCGCGACCAGCAGGATCACCGCAGCGAGCTCGAACGGGTAGACGTACTCGGTGTAGACGAGCGATCCCAGCGCCTTCGTGTTGCTGCCGGTGGAAACCGGGTTTGCCCCGCCGGGCAGGTCCACGCCGAGCCGGCCGCCCAGCAGCGTCAGCGCCATTTCGACCAGCACGAGAGCGCCGACGCTCGCACCGACCGGGATGTAGCTGCGGAACTCCTTGCGGAGGCTGTCGAAGTTGATGTCGAGCATCATCACGACGAACAGGAACAGCACCATCACGGCGCCCACGTAGACCAGCACGAGCACGATCGCGAGGAACTCGGCACGCAGCATCAGCCAGTGCGCGGCCGCGGTGAAGAACGCGAGCACGAGCCAGAGGACCGCATGCACGGGGTTGCGCGACGTGATGACGCGCAAGGCCGCGAATACGAGGATCGCCGAGAAGAAGTAGAACAGCAGGGTCTGGAACGTCATCGGTCGCGTGGGCGTGAACGGCTAGCGGTAGCGCGCGTCCTCGGCGCGGTCCTTCGCGATCTGCGCTTCGTACTTGTCGCCGACCGCGAGCAGCATCTCCTTCGTGTAGATCAGGTCGCCGCGCTTTTCGCCGTGGTACTCGAGCACGCGCGTTTCGACGATCGAGTCCACCGGGCAGCTTTCCTCGCAGAAGCCGCAGAAGATGCACTTGGCGAGGTCGATGTCGTAGCGCGTCGTGCGCCGCGTCCCGTCGGCGCGCTGCTCGGATTCGATCGTGATCGCGAGCGCCGGGCAGACCGCCTCGCAGAGCTTGCACGCGATGCAGCGCTCCTCGCCGTTCGGATAGCGGCGCAGCGCGTGCAGGCCGCGGAAGCGAGGGCTGAGCGGCGTCTTCTCCTCGGGAAACTGGACGGTGATCTTGCGCGCGAACATGTAGCGGCCGGTGAGCATCAGGCCGCGGACCAGCTCGAGCAGCAGCCACGTGTTGAAGAAGCTCTTGATGCGCGCAAGCATCGGCCGCCCCCTCAATGGAAAAGATCCGCCCAGCGCGTCTGCTGCATCGCGCCGACGAACACGATCCAGACGAGCGTCACCGGGATGAACACCTTCCAGCCGAGACGCATGATCTGGTCATAGCGGTAGCGCGGCCAGGTCGCGCGAATCCACAGGAACACGAACAACACCGCGCACATCTTGACGAGAAGCCACGGCAGCCCGTCGCCGAACGGATGGAAGCCGGCGACGGAAAGGTCGTTGAGCCCCGGCCACGGCGAGAGCCAGCCGCCCAGGAACATGATCGAGCAGAGCGCCGCGATCATGATCATGTTCATGTACTCGGCGAGGAAGAACAGCGCGAACGTGACGCCCGAGTACTCGACGTGGAAGCCCGCCACGATCTCCGACTCGCCTTCGGCGACGTCGAAGGGATGCCGGTTCGTCTCGGCGATGCCGGAGACGAGGTAGACCACGAAGAGCGGGAACAGCGGCCAGATGTACCAGTGCGCCGCGCCGCCGTCCTGCCCGTGCACGATGTCGCTGATGTTGAGGCTGGAGGCCGCCATCAGCACGCCCACCAGCGCGAAGCCCATCGCGATCTCGTAGCTCACGATCTGCGCGGCCGAGCGCAGGCACCCGAGGAACGCGTACTTGGAGTTCGACGCCCAGCCCGCCAGGATGACGCCGTACACGCCGACGGACGTCATGGCGAGGATGTACAG
>DASSGI010000009.1:0-7397 GCA_035857655.1 Casimicrobiaceae bacterium
CGCAGAACGCATCGAACGAAGCGCGCCGGATGAGTGCGTCGCGAATCCGCTCGCCACGCTTTCGATGCCGATCGCGCCTTGCGCGCAGCGCCGCGTGGCCGAAGCCTGGACACGATTCTCGCAACCACCGGGCACGGCGACTCGCCCGGCTGCACGTGTCCGTCCCGGAAAGCTGAAGATCGGCTACGTGTCGTCGGATTTTCGCGATCATGCGATTGCCTATTTGCTGTGCGAAGTCTGGGAACGGCATGATCGGACGCGCGTCGAAACGACGGCGTACAGCATCGGCCACGCTGTCGTCTCGCCGCTGCGAACGCGGATCGAGCTCGCGTTCGACCGCTTTCACGATGCGTTCGACGAGATACCCGAGCGCACGGCGGAGCGCATTCGCGCCGACGCGATCGACGTGCTGATCGACCTCAACGGCCATACGCGAGGCGCGCGCGCAGAGATCTTCGCGATGCGCCCCTCATCTTGCCAGGTGAGCTGGCTCGGCTACGTCGGAACGCAGGGCGCGCCGTGGATCGACCACGTCGTCACCGATCAATTCGCGGCGCCCGACGGATTGCAAGATGCCTTCAGCGAGCGCTTTCTCCACCTTCCCGATTGCTACTGCCCGAGCGACACCCAGCGCGCGAGCGCCGCAACTCCAGCCTCGCGGGCGGCGGCAGGCCTTCCGGAAGACGGGATGGTGTTCTGCTCCTTCAACAACACGTACAAGATCCTGCCGGCGGTCTTCGACGTCTGGATGAGGCTGCTCGATGCGGTGCCTGGTAGCGTGCTCTGGCTTTCGCCAGGCGACGACGCGACAATCGGCAATCTGCGCCGCGAGGCACGCATGCGCAGCATTGCGGCGGAACGACTGGTGTTCGCTGCTCACGTCCCGCTGCCCGAACATCTAGCGCGCCACACACTCGCCGATCTGTTTCTCGATACGACGCCGCACAGCGGGGGGACGACGGGGAACGACGCGCTGTTGATGGGCGTTCCGGTCCTCACCTGCGCGGGCGAAACGATGGCGAGCCGGCTCACCGGGAGTCAGCTGCACGCGATCGGGCTTCCGGAACTCGTGACGATGAGCCTTTCCGAATACGAAATGCGCGCTCTTGCGCTCGCGCGCGACAGGCCGTACCTGACGGAACTTCGCGCACGCCTTGCCGCGAATCGTCAGACCGCGCCGCTGTTCGACATGGCGCGATTTACCCGGAATCTCGAAGCGGCATTCGCTTCGATCGCCCAGTAACGAACGTTCGACGATGAAGCCGCCCGCTTCGCGCAATGCTCGCTGCCCGTGTGGTAGCGGCCGCAGGTACAAGGAATGCCACGGCACGCTCGACGCCAATGCTCTTGCGGCTGCGGCGAAAGCAGGCCCGCGCGAAATGATCGGGCAGGCGCTCGAGGCGATCGGCCGATCCGATCTAGGCGCCGCCGAGCGTGCCGCACGCGCCGTCGAGGCCATCGATCCTCGACATCCGGATGCCGCACACGTGTTGGCCCTTGTCTCGCTGACGCAAAATCGCTTTGCCGATGCGATTGCTGCGTGCGATCGCGCAATCGCCGTCCTGCCCGATCACGCCCCATTTCATGCGACGCGAGCGCGCGCACTCCTCGGCGAGTGCCGACCTGCCGAGGCGGAGGAAAGCGCACGTCGGGCACTTGCGCTTGCATCCGACGACGCCACAAACTGGACGCTCCTGGGTCGTGCGCTGCTCGGACGTGGCGGCGATGTGAATCCGTCAGATTCGACGGCTAACGGAGGCGGCAGCAAAACCGCGTCCGCCGAGGCAGCGTGGCGGTCCGCCCTCGCGATCGATCCGATGAACGTCGAGGCGATGTTCTACCTCGGCAACGCGGCACGGGAGCGAGGCGACTCGGCCGAGGCGATCAGGATGTACGAGAGCGCGCTCCGTGAACATCCGGACGATGCGCACCTTCTCAATAACCTGGGGCTCGCGCTCGAGCAATCCGGGAATGCGGACGCCGCAAGGAGACGGTACGAAGAGGCGCTCGGCATGCGCAACACGCCCGTCGAGGTCCATGCGAATCTTGCGCGGCTCTCCGAGTGGAGACAGGATTATCCGGCGGCTGCCGCGCACTACTATGCGTATGCGAGCGCGGTCAGCGCCGCGCCCGCCAACGTCTGGGCGAAGCTCGCGCAGAGCCAGCACCGGATCGGCGCACTGTACGACGCGGAAAGGAGCTATCGGAAGGCGCTCGAACGCGCACCGGCGGATGCCGAGATCGAATACGGCCTCGCCGCGGTCCTCGTGGAGCTCGGACGCAGCGCAGACGCTGTGCCACTGCTGGCAAATCTCGCGAAAGCGGCACCCTCGGGAAAGGTGCTGCACGCGCTGCTCTGCGCGCGACTCCTCGTCTGCGACTGGACAGACTATGACGCGATCGTCGGGGCGCTGCACGCCCATATCGCCGACCTTCCCGACCATCCCGGCGACGTGCTGATCCCGCTCAACGCGCTGGCACTTCCGCTGTCGCCGCGCGAATTACAGACGGTCGCGCAGCGGTTCGCCGACACGTATCGGAATCCGACTCGCCCGCGCATTCGCCGGCCCGCCCCGCCCGCCGCCGGGCGGCGCCTCAGGATCGGCTACGTGTCGACCGACTTTCGCACTCATCCGATTGCGCATCTTCTGACCGAGCTGTGGGAGCGGCACGATCGCGAGCGCTTCGAAGTCTACGCATACTCGATCGGCGCCGACGAAGACAGCGCGCTTCGCCGCCGCATCGAGCGCGCGTTCGAGCGCTTCGTCGATGCGAGCATGGAATCCGCGGAACGCACGACGGAGCGAATCCGCGCAGATGGTATCGACATCCTGATCGATCTGAACGGGTACACATCAGGCAGCCGCGTCGAGATCTTCGTCCCCGGCGCCGCGCCGCTGCAGATGCACTGGCTAGGGTTTCTCGGAACCCAGGGTGCGGAATGGTTCGATTACGTCATCACCGATCGCTTCGCGGCGCCGCCCGAAGCGCAGCCGTTCTTCACCGAGCGATTCCTCTATCTCGACTGCTATACACCGAGCGACACGCGCCGCACGATCAACTCTGAGACGCCGCCGCGCGCAACGCTCGGCCTGCGAGAGGGCGCCTTCGTGTTCTGCTGCTTCAACAACACCTACAAGATCCTGCCTTCGGTGTTCGACGTCTGGATGCGTGTCCTGCTCGCGGTACCGAACAGCGTGTTGTGGATTTCTCCGTCCTCGGAAGCGACCTATCCCAACCTGCGCCGCGAGGCGCAGCGACGTGGCGTGGCGCCCGAGCGCTTGGTCTTCGCGCCGCGAGTCGATGTCGGCGCTTATCTCGCACGGCTGCGTCTTGCCGATCTCTTCCTCGACACGTGGCCCTACAACGCCGGCACGACGGCGAACGACGCTCTCTTCGTGGGTCTTCCGTTGCTGACGTGCTGCGGTGAAACGCTTGCAAGCCGCGCTGCGGCCAGCCAGTTGCGCGCGATGGACGTCGCGGAGCTCGTCACCCGCGATCCTGCGGAATACGAGCAGAAGGCGATCGAGCTCGCACGCGCGCCGGTCGAACTAAAGCGGCTGCGGCGCAAGCTCGAGACGCAGCGCCGTTCGTCGATTCTCTTCGACGTCGAGCGCTACGCGCGCCGCTTCGAAGACGCCCTCGCTGCAGCGTGGGCCGATTACGAGCGCACGTCGGCGGCTGCGACGTCCTGAAGAAAGCGCTGCAGCCGATCAATCGGCGCGCGATCGTCGAACAGCCGATTCCTGCCGCTGTCGATGCGCGCGCGCTGCTCGCGACGCCAATCCGCGTCGGTGGCGAGCTTCGCCGCGATGCGCACGTATTCGTCGCGATTCGTGGCGATCAGATCGGTCGCGCCCATGGCTTCGAGCATACCTGCGGTCTGCCGCCCCCGCATCAGTGCGCCGGGCAGCGTGACAACCGGCAGCCCGCAGGCCAGCGCATCGAGGCTCGTGTTGCCGCCCGACCAATGCAGCGTGTCGAGCATCGCGTCGCAGACGCGGTTGACGCGCAGATAATCGGGATGCGAGAGACTCGGCAAGACCATCGCGTGCTCGCGAATCGCGAGATCGCGCGCCGCGAAGACGCGCTCGAGCCGCCGCATGAAGCGATCGGTAAGCGCGGGATGCCGCCCCTCGAAGAGGACGAGCGTTGCATCGGGCGCGGCGGCGACGACGGCGGCCAGCAGATCGTCGTTGTCGGGATGGATCTTGAACAGCGATTGGGGACAAAGAAGCAGCGCCTTGTCCGCCGGCAGCGCGAAGCGCGCCCGATCCGTGTCATCGGGGATGACCGGCGGCGAATACTGCGTGCCGATCCCCGGCAGCAAGATGAGTCGCTCGCTGTAATGCGCGGCCGCATCCGGCGGTTCCATCGACGCCGCCGACACGTAGTAATCGATCGTCGAATGGCCGGTCGTCGTCGGGTGTCCCCACGCCGCGCACTGGACGGGGGCGAGCCGCAGCGCCGCGAGTGCAAATGACAGCGAGTGCATTCCGAGCTCGAGGTAGAGAAGAACGTCGAGCGAATCGCCGCGAACCGCCGCTGCCACGTCCGCGACACGCCAGCGCGGACCGACGAGATGCCGAAAGTGGTCGACGCTCCCGGCGATCTCGCTGCCGATCGCATCGATACCCGGGTGGAGGTGGTACGCGAAGATCTGGAACTGCGAACGATCGAGCGCCGTGATCCAGCGCCGGAAGTACATGCCGACCGTTCCGATCTTGAAAAAAGCGGACGCAAAGCCGACACGGATTCGCCGGCCCGCCACGTCTTTTCGCGGAAGCGGCTGCCGCAGGTCGGGCGCCGCCATTTCGAGCGAACGCGCGACGAGCGCCGCATACCGCTGCTGCAGGGCCTTGTCGTTCTCTCCTTGGTAGGGAAGCAGGAAGTTGCTCCACTGCCAGAGGTCGAGCACCTCGTCGCGCGAACGTCCGCGGGTGCAGGGTTCGACGAGGCTTTCGAGTGCGCTCAGCCCCGCGCTGTACGCCGCACGCGCGGACGCGACGTGCGCCGCGTTGTCATAGAGCATCGGCAGCGCGAGGTGCAGACCGAGCGCGGAGCGAAGATGCCGCGGATCGGCGGCAAGCGCACGGCTGAAGGCGTCTCGTGCTTGCGCGGACTCGCCGCGCTCGGCGAGGACAGTGCCCAGTTGAAACCATTCGTTGGCAGCGGATGAGAGCTTGAGCGCACGTACGTAGAGCTGCGCGGACTCGTCGAGACGGCTCTGCCGCTGGAGCAGCCCGGCAAGGCCGACGAGCGCACCGCGTAGATCGGGACGCAGCCGCAA
Organism: Casimicrobiaceae bacterium; assembly: GCA_035857655.1. Classification (GTDB taxonomy): domain Bacteria; phylum Pseudomonadota; class Gammaproteobacteria; order Burkholderiales; family Casimicrobiaceae; genus CAIWHR01. The sequence goes on from DASSGI010000009.1 coordinate 5,291, forward strand.
CGCGTTGCGCAGCGACGTTTCGGCGGCGGCCTCGTCGCCGAGATCGCGCTGGAGGAGGCCAAGCGTCGCATGGCCCATCGCATAGTCCGGCTGCAGCGCAAGCGCTTTGCGAATCGCGTCGACCGCTTCGCTAAGCTCGCCGGCCTTGCGCAGCGCCGACCCAAGATTGTTCCATGCGCGCAGGTAATCGGGCTTTAGGGCGACGGCCCGCCGCAGGCTCGAGATCGCGCCCGCGATGTCTCCGGTATCCGCAAGGAGCAGCCCGAGGTACGCATGAGCCTCGGCGTAGTCGGCGCGCAGCCGAACGGCGGCGCGCAGGCTCTCGATCGCCGCGCTCACCTGCCCCGCGTCCTCCTGCGTTTGCGCCAGCCTGAACTGCAGTGCCGCATCGCTCGGCGCCGCGGCCGCGGCGGCCTGCGCGGACGCGAGAGCGTCGTCAGACATCGGCTCGAAGCAGAGGTGGGACGACGTCCGGGCAGCGCGACATGAGGGCGTCGATGTAAGCAGCCTCGAGGTGTCGTGTGTGCGCTGGCATGTCGACGAGCGGCGAGGCGTCGAGTCCCTCGCGAATCTTTGCGCGCACCGCAGTCATGAATCCGGGATCCTCCGCGAGGCGCACCGCGATGTCGACGTATTCGCGGCCGCTTTGCGCGACGGTTTCCGTCACGCCCAGATTCGCCAGAATCGAATACGACGTCCGCTCGCCGTGGCGCCGACCGGCGAGCGTCACGACGGGAACGCCCATGTCCAGCGCTTCCAGCGTCCCGTTGACGCCACCGAAGGGCATCGTGTCGAGGACAAAGTCGACGACGGCGTAGCGCGCCTGGTTCTCCGCGTCGTCGCGGCCCTGCGGCAGGAAGATCAGCCGATCCGCGGCGATTCCGGCAGTGGCTGCGAGCCTCAGATAACGCGCACGAGCGCCCGGGTTGACGGGGGAGAACGCGAGCTTTGCGCGTAGTAGGCGCCCGAGAACCTCGCTCCACAGCGCCAGGCAGCGCCGCGAGAGCTTCAGTCCGCTGACGAACGCGCCGACGACGACGGCGTCGGCGGGAATACCGAGCAGCGCGCGATGGAACGGATGATTCTCCGCCACGGGGATGTGCCGATACGGATAGACGCAGCCTTCCATCACGAGCGGTGACTCGAGCTGGAATTCGCTGTTCTCGGGCAGGTCTGCCCAGCGGTCGGTGAGCTTGAAATCGACCGCCGACAGCCCGACCACGCCCGCGCTCGCGACATGCGTGATCTGCACGCGTGCGGGCTTGAACGCGAGGATTCCGGGCTTCGCGTCCTTCGTGTGCGTCGACAGGTCCACCAGGATGTCGAGATCGTCCTTCGCGATCCGCATCGCGGCAGTGCGCTCGTGATGCGCGGTGATAGCCTCGAAGTGATCGGCGACACGGCGAAAGCGCTCGGTCCACTCGTCGCTTTCCTTCGTCAGCGAATAAATGAAGACCTCGAACCGCGACTTGTCGTGACGGACGATCGCCTGCCAGATCATCTTCCCCATCACATGGTTGCGCAGGTCCGCTGACAGGTAGCCGATCCGCAGACGGCCGGGGCGGCGCTGCGGATGACGCGGGAACGCAACGCCGTAGACGCGTTTTGCGGTGATGTCGTAAGTCTGGGCGAACTTGAGCAACATCTCCTGCTCGACATCGAAGTAGAGAAGAAGGTAGAGAAGAACCTCCAGGCAGTCGGCGAGCAGATCCTCGTCGTCGACACGAAATCGTTCGTTGCGCAGACCGTCGAGGTAGCGTTCGACCTTCTCGAAATCGCCGAGATATTGGCAGACCTCGAGCGCCTGCACGGCGAGCGCCAGCGCATCGGGGCAGTTCGCTTCGAAGCGTTCGAAGTTCGCGACCCACGCGTCGAAATCGCCTGCGGCGAGCAACGCCTCGCCGAGGTTCTTGTACGCGAGCACGTGAGTCGGATCGGCTTTCAGCACCGTTTCATAAGCCTGGATCGCCGCGTCGAGCGCATCCTGCTGCTGGAACAGGACGCCAAGGTTGTAGTCGGCGTCGACGAGCGACGGCTTGAACGCAAGCGCCCGCTGGTACGCGCGTGCCGCATCGTTGAGCGAGCGCTTTGTCTGCAGCGCGACGCC
>DASSGI010000010.1:0-3368 GCA_035857655.1 Casimicrobiaceae bacterium
TCTGGCGTTCCAGATTCGGGAACAGGTGCGCAAGCTCGAAGCGGGCGGCGACTATCCGGCGAGCGTCGGCCGAGACGCGTCGTCGAGGCTCAAGTACCTGATGCTGCTGAAGCGCCTGCTCCGCCAGTGGGCGATCCCGCCGGCGCGCCAGTTCAACAGGCTGCCTTCACGTGCGCGCGTGGTGATGTGCACCGGTCTCGCAGGGGTCTGGCAGTACAGCCGTGGCCGCCATTTGTCGGTGACGTCCGGCAGCGCCAACCTGCCGCCGCTGACGAATTGCCAGGTCATCAATCAGACGCCGGCCGGTTACGCGCTGCGACAGACCGACCCCTCCCCCAGTCCGCTGCGCATCGGCGAGCTGATCGCATTACGCGTCGAGGGACGCGCCGGACCGCAGGTCGCGATGGTTCGCTGGTTCCGCAACACGCTGAAAGGAAGCGCGCTGGAATTCGGCTGCGAAATCCTGTGCGACAACCCCGAAGCGGCGGCCGCTGCTGCTGAGAACGCTGCGGAGGGCGAGAAGCGCGCGCCGGTCGTCGTCTTTCCGGTGTCGCAGCGAAGCGAAGCCGAAGGCGCGCTGCCGCAGGTCGTCACTGTCGCAGGCGTGTTCGGCGTCGATCAGGGGATGGCGCTGACGCGAGGCAAGGAGACGGGCTTCGCGGTGCTTACGAAGCTCGTCGAGCAAGGCCCCGGATTCGAGATCTACGATTACGCGCCGGTAACCTGAGCGCCGGAAGCCGCCGGCATCAGGCCAAGCGCGGGCCGACTTCAGGCGGCTTCGCCGTTGCGAGGCTCGCGAGTCCCTTCGGCATCGGGAAGACGATCCGCTCGATCGTTCCGTCGAGCTCGCGCACGTCGCTCGCACCGAGCTCGGCGAGACGCGCCAGCACATCCTGCACCAGCACTTCGGGCGCCGACGCTCCCGCCGTCAAGCCGATGCGTTGCCTGCCGGCGATCCATTCGGGCTGCAGCTCCTCGACACGATCGATCATGTACGCGGGCACACCGCGATTCGCAGCGACTTCGCGCAGCCGGTTCGAATTCGAACTGTTCGGGCTGCCGACGACGATGACGACGTCGACCAGCGGCGCCATCGCCTTGACGGCGTCCTGGCGATTCTGCGTCGCATAGCAGATGTCGTCGCGCTTGGGTCCGACGATTCCCGGATAGCGGCGCTTCAGCGCATCGACGATTGCCTGCGCATCGTCGACCGACAGCGTGGTCTGCGTGACGTACGCAAGCGGCACCGTGTCGTCGATCGCGAGCCGCGCGACGTCGTCGACCGATTCGACGAGATGAATGCCGCCGCTGCACTGGCCCATCGTCCCTTCGACCTCCGGATGCCCGGCATGGCCGATCATGACGATCTGCCGCCCGTGCTCGTGCATCTTCATCACCTCGGAATGAACCTTGGTGACGAGCGGGCACGTCGCATCGAATACCGTCAGCCCGCGCTCTGCCGCTTCCGCGCGAACCGCCTGCGAGACGCCGTGCGCGGAGAAGACGACCGTGCTTCCTGCCGGGACGTCCTCGAGGCGCTCGACGAACACCGCGCCCTTCGCCTTCAGATCATCGACGACGTAGCGGTTGTGAACGACGTCGTGCCGCACATAGATCGGCGCGCCGAACTTCGCGAGCGCCTGCTCGACGATCGCGATCGCCCGGTCGACGCCCGCGCAGAAACCGCGTGGATTCGCGAGCAGGATCTTCATCGTGTTCCCTTCGCAGCGTGCGCGGGGCCGTCGTCGTGTCGCCGCAGGCTGTCGATGATCAGGATAGCAGCTCCGACGGTGATTGCGCTATCGGCGACGTTGAACGCCGGATACGCCCATCCCGCATAGTGGAACAGCAGGAAATCGACGACCTTGCCGATCGCGAGTCGATCGTAGAGGTTGCCGAGCGCGCCGCCCAGGATGAGCGCAAGGCCCGCTCCATACCACGAGCTGCCGCCGCGCCGCAGCAGAACGACGATGACGACGGCGGCGGCGACCGCGATGGCGACGAAGAACCAGCGTTGCCAGCCCGAGGCCGCACTGAGGAAGCTGAACGCGGCGCCGGTATTGAACGTCAGCACGAGGCTGAAGAACGGCGTGACGGTCACAGGCTCGCCCGCGCGGATCGTCGCGACGATCGCCGCCTTCGTCGCCTGGTCGGCGGCAATGACGATCGCGCTCAGCCAGAGCCATCGCGCCCAGTGTATTGCCGGCGGTTTGGTGATCATGCCGTCGCCGGTCACGCGAACGCGCGCGCTTCGCCGGGTCCGCTCAGATTCGACACGCAGCGGCCGCAAAGCGTTGGATGCGCCGCATCGCCGCCTATGTCGGAACGATAGTGCCAGCAGCGTTCGCACTTCCCATGCGCGCTGGCACGGGCGGCGATCGCGAGCGCCTCGCCTTTCGTCACCGTCGCCGCCGACGTGATCAGCACGAAGCGCAGGTCGTCGCCAAGGCTCGCCAGCGCTTCGTAGTCGTCGCCGGGTGCGGTGATCGCGACTTCCGCCTGCAGCGACGAGCCAACTTTCCCGTCCTGGCGCAGGAGCTCGAGCTCCTTCTGCACAATCGCCCGAACGGCGAGGATCCGATTCCATTTGGCGACGAGCGCGTCCTCGTCGTGCTGCGCCGGCAGCGCGTCGATCCACGTGCCGCAGAATATCGACGCGTCGCCCGGATGCACGATCCGCCAAGCCTCCTCCGCGGTGAACGACAGGACCGGCGCCATCAGCTCGAGGAGCGCATCGCGAATGAGCGCGAGCGCAGTTTGCGCCGAGCGCCGCGGCCGGCTCGTCTTCGCGGTCGTGTAGAGGCGATCCTTCAGCACGTCGAGATAGAAACCGCCGAGATCCTCGGAGCAGAAGGTCTGCAGGCGTTGAACGAGCAAATGGCATTCGTAGCGGCCGTAGTCTTCGCGCACCGCCGCCGACAGCGCACGAGTCGCTGCGATCGCGTAGCGGTCGATCTCGATGAGCTCGCCGAGCGGAACCGCGTCGGCGGCAGCGTCGAAATCCGCGGTGTTCGCAAGGAGGAACCGCAGCGTGTTACGGATCCGCCGGTAGCTTTCGACGACGCGTTTCAGGATCTCGTCGGAGATCGAGAGCTCGCCCGAATAGTCGGTCGCAGCGACCCACAGGCGAAGGATCTCGGCGCCGAGCGTGTTCGACACCTGCTGCGGCTCGACGCCGTTGCCGAGCGACTTCGACATCTTCCTGCCCTGCCCGTCGACGGCGAACCCATGCGTGAGGAGCGCCTTGTAGGGAGGCACGCCGTTCAGCATGCACGAGATGAGAAGCGACGAATGGAACCAGCCGCGATGCTGGTCGGAGCCTTCGAGGTACAGGTCGGCTGGGAATCCCGTGTCTTTCGCGTGCGACC
>DASSGI010000011.1:0-2428 GCA_035857655.1 Casimicrobiaceae bacterium
GGACCCATCGTCGCGGTCGGCCCCTTGATTGCCATGCTGACGGGCGCCGGAGCCGGTGCCGTCGCGGGCGGATTGATCGGCGCGCTCACCCACTCCGGCATGTCGAACGAGCACGCGAACTTTTACGCGGAGTCGATACGCCGCGGCGGAGCGTTGGTGACGCTGCGCGCCGATGAGTCGCGCGCCGACCGCGCCGCCGAGATACTGCGCAAGCATGGCGCGATCGATCTCGACGAGCGCGTGTTGCGCTGGCGCGATTCAGGCTGGCGAGGCTGGGACAGCTCGGTGAAGCCCTTTACGCCGGAGGAGGCGGAACGCGAGCGAAGGCTCTACGGCACGCATTCCGACCCATTGACGGGACTCCCGCTCACTTCCGACCCGGAAGGCGACAACCGGCGGAACTCGACGATTCGCCGCTGACCGGAAGCCTAGGTGGCGCGACTCACGGGTGCGCCGCCGAGCTTCATCGGACGCGGCGGCGCCTCGTGGCCTTCGTGCGCGCTTCGCTCAAACTCGGCGATCACCTGCGCACCCAGTAACAGCAAGATCGCCGCAATCTCGACGGACAGCAGCACGGCGATCGCCGTCGCGAACGATCCGTAGACGACGCGCACCTGCGAGATCGTTCCGTAATACCAGACGAGCGCGTGCCGCATGATCTCCCACAGCAGTCCGGCGCTTGCGCCGCCGATCAGCGCATGGCGCAGCGACAGGCGGCCGACGGGCATTACCAGGTAGATCGCCGTAAGGATCAGGATTTCGCCGGCGACACCCAGCAGATACAACAGATATCCGGAGAGCTCGTCGAGCGAGCGCGGGACGCCGAACAGCATGACGTCGCGTGTAGCGAGTGCTGCGAGCTTGCCGGCGACCACCGTCACGACGAGCAGGCCGAACCCGAGAAACAGGATGAAGCAGTACGGCATCAGCGCCGACACGATGAAGCGGCGGCGCCGCACGGCGACGCGGTGGAAAAAGATCACCGACATCGCGTTCTCGAGCACCGTGAATGCGAGCGCGCTGAAGAAGAGCATCACGACCAACAGCGCCCCGCCCACCTCGTCCCGGTGCCGAAGGAATGCGCGCAATTCGCGGACGACGGCATCGCTCTGGCCGGGAACGATGAATTGCAGGTATTCGGAAAGCGTTGCGAGCAGCTGCGCCTCGTCGAGAAGGTGCGACAACGCGATCAGCATCAGGATGAGCAGCGGGACGAGCGACAGCAGCGTGTAATAGGCGACGCCGCCTGCCAGCAGCAGCCCCTGGTTCGCACGAAACGCCTTGAGGACGCGAAGCGCGAACCGCAATGTCCGGCCGACGGTTCCGCCCCAAATCTTCGCAATGCGCCGGCGCCTCGGCCGCCCGTTCACGACAAGATCCATGGCACTTTTGAATGTGCGCGCCGTGCGTCGTTCGAGCGATCGGTGACGTCCGGATCATGCTGTCGTCCCGCCTCCTACACCATTTGCAACGAATCGCCGATGCCCGGCAGCGCGCCGCGGCGTCATTCTGCCCGGGGAGATCCCTCTTGGAAGGTGCCGCCGTGACCATCGAAACTTCGCAGACGGACATCCCTGCATCGCCTTCACTCGCGCTGCGCACGAAGGCGCTGTTCCGCGATGTCCGCGATCTCGTCTCCGATCACCTCGAGCTCGCTGCGCTCGAAGCTCGCCGCGCGGGGCATGGCTTCGCTCGAATGGTGGTTGCCGCCGTCGTCGTCTCGATTCTGTGGGTGAGCGCGTGGCTTGCGCTGCTCGCCGGAGGGATCGTGTGGGCAACATCGGCCGGCGTACCGTGGGCCGGCGCGCTGGCGATCGCGGCGATCGTCAACGTCGTCCTCGGTGCGGTACTCGCAGTGTGGATGCGCAAGCAGGTCGGCGAGCTGGTCTTTTCCGCAACGCTGCGGCAGATCCGCCGCGACGTTGCCGCACCCGAAGGAGGCATGTCGTGACGAATGGACGTGCGACCGTCGACGCCGTCGATCTGGTCGAGCTCAGAATCGAACGCCGGCGCGCGCAACTTCTGCGCGATTGGGAAGAAACGCGCGCTTATATAGCGCAGAAGAACCGCTGGACGCCGCTCGCGGCGGTCGTCGGCGTGGCAGCGCTGGGCTTCGGCCTTTCGCGCGCCCATTCGTCGGCGTCGGCAGCGCAAGAGCCGGGCGCCGGAGCGCGGCGCAGCGGCATCGTGGCCGCGATCGCAGCGATGCTTGGGGGCGGGTTGCGCTTCGCGCTTTCCCCCACCGGTCGCGCACTCTGGGCGTCGTTCAAGGACGCGCGCAGCGGCCGCAGATAAGCGAGAGCTTCGGCGCTACTCGAGTCGAGGCCCGGCCGAATCTTCGCGCGCCTCAGCCGAGGCGGCTGCGCATCTTTGCGGTGATGACCTGGTGCGTGCGGGTGAAATCCGCCCAGGGATCGGTGCGCCGATC
>DASSGI010000012.1:0-7222 GCA_035857655.1 Casimicrobiaceae bacterium
GCCGCCGATTGCGTCGGCGGCGCTTTGCGCGGCGCCGCGGTCTTCGCATCCTCGAGCACGCGCTGCTCGATCTCGAGCCGCGCTTCCTCGTAGCGCTCGCGCGGCATCGCGCCGGAGGCGAGATCGGCGTCGAGCTCGGCGAGCTGATCGCGGAGGACCTCGACGTTCGACGTGTCGAGTGCGACGCCGGCGGGCTTCCCTCCACGCAGCAGCGGCACGAGCACGCACGCGACCGCGACGACGATCATCGCCGCCGCAACGAGGACGAACGTGATCACGAGGCGTCCTTCGCGCGCTCGCCGCGCAGCAGCCGCGCGACGCGCTCGCGTTCGTCGGCGGTCAGCGCAGGCGCTTCGGCTTGTGCGCGCCGCAATCGCACCGTGCGCGCGAGAACGAGGAACCCGATCGCGACGAGCAGCGCCGGTCCGCCCCAGAGCAGCAGCGTCGTCGATTTGACCGGCGGCTGATACAGAACGAAATCGCCGTAGCGCGCGACCATGTAGTCGACGATCTCCTTGTCGGACTTGCCCGCGGCGATCTGCTCGCGGATTTGCCGCCTCAGGTCCTGAGCGAGCTCGGCGTTCGACTCCTCGATCGTCTGGTTCTGGCAGACGAGGCAGCGCAGCTTCTCGGCGAGCGCGACCGCGCGCGCGGACGTGACCGGATCCTTGTCGGTGGGTACTGCGTCAGCGGCGAGCAGTACGCTCGGCGAGAGCGCAATCGCGGCGACGAGAAGCGTCAGCGCGACCCGCCGGACAAGTGCTGCCACGCTTGCGCCGATCATGACTTCTGCAGCTCCCGCACGAGCGGCAGGATCTTGGTCTGCAGCGCCTCGACGGTGATCGGTCCGATCTGTTTGTAGCGGATCGCACCGGTCTTGTCGACGACGAACGTTTCGGGGACGCCGTAGACGCCCCAGTCGATGCCGACGCGTCCGTCGCGATCGACGACCGACACGTTGTACGGGTCGCCGTTCTGCGCGAGCCACTTGAGCCCCGCGGCCGGCTCGTCCTTGTAGTTGAGTCCGACGATCGGGACGATCTTCGCGCGGCCGAGCTCGACCAGCAGCGGATGCTCGTCACGGCACGACACGCACCACGACGCCCAGACGTTGAGCAGCCACACCTGGCCCTTGAGATCTGCGGGTCCGAGCGTCTTCGCCGGATCCTGCAGCTGCGCGAGCGTGAATGCGGGCGCGGGCTTGCCGATGAGCGGCGAGGGCACTTCGCGCGGATCGCGGAAGAGACCGGTGAACAGGAACCCGACGAGCACGACGAAGACGACAAGCGGGATGAGAAGCTTCTTCGTCATCGTGGCCCTGGATCCAGTTGCTTCGGGTGGCGGGACTTCACTGGGTCTGTTTCTCTCAGGTTGCTGCACGGCACTCGTGTCCATCGCGTGACGGCCTCTAGTCGCTCGCGGTTGCGCCGCCGGGCAGCGCCGCTTCCGCTTGCCGCGACACGACGCGATAGCGGCGATCGGACAACGCGAGCAGCCCGCCGATCGCCATCAGCAAAAATCCGGCCCAGATCCAGGTGACGAACGGCTTGTGATAGACGCGGACGCTCCACGCGCCGCCCTCGACGGGCTCGCCGAGCGACACGTAGAGATCGCCGGTCACCATCTTCCTGATCGCCGCATCGGTCATCGGCTGTCCGCCGGCGTTGTAGAGGCGCTTTTCCGGATGGAGCGTCGTGAACGGTGCGCCGTTGCGGCTCACGTCGAACGTGCCGCGCGCCGCACGGTAGTTCGGGCCGCGCACGTCGGCGGTGCCGTCGAAGCGCAGCGTGAATCCGTTCACCGTGACCGTGTCGCTGACCGCCATCCGCACGTCGCGCTCGATCTCGTAACCCTTCACCATCGTCACGCCGACGATGAACACCGCAACGCCGAGATGCGCGACGATCATTCCCCAGTAGCTGCGCGGCTGGCGCGCGAGCTGCACGAGGACGCCGCCGCGGACGCCGCGGCCGCGCTCGAGCAGGTTGACGACCGTCGACGCGACGATCCAGAACGCGAGCAGCAATCCGAGGCTCACCCCCGGCGTCCACTTCCCGGCGGCGAAGGGTACGACGAGCGCGGTGACGACGCTCACCGCGATCGCCCAGCGCAGCTGCTGCCAGAGCTCGGGCAGCGGAGCGCGCTTCCAGCGCGCGAGCGGACCGACGCCGATCAGGAACACGAGCGGCGTCATCAATGGGACGAACACCGCGTCGAAGTACGGCGGGCCGACCGAAATCTTGCCGAGGTTCAGCGCGTCGAGGAACAGCGGGTAGAGCGTGCCGAGCAGCACCGAGCCCGCCGCGGCGATCAGCAGCACGTTGTTCGCGAGCAGCATCGTCTCGCGCGAGATCGCGTCGAAGCGCCCGCCGCCGCCGACCTTGGGCGCGCGCAGCGCAAAGAGCGCGAGCGATCCGCCGATGACGAGCGCGAGGAAGCCGAGGATGAACACGCCTCGGCGGGGGTCGGTCGCGAATGCGTGGACCGAGGTCAGCACGCCGGAGCGCACGAGGAACGTTCCGAGCAGCGACAGCGAGAACGCGCAGATCGCGAGCAGCACCGTCCACGCCTTGAACGTGCCGCGCTTTTCGGTGACCGCGAGCGAATGGATGAGTGCGGTTCCGACGAGCCACGGCATGAACGATGCATTCTCGACCGGGTCCCAGAACCACCAGCCGCCCCAGCCGAGCACGTAATACGCCCAGCCGCTGCCCAACATGATTCCGCAGGAGAGGAAGCTCCACGCGAGCGTCGTCCATGGCCGCGACCAGCGCGCCCATGTCGCGTCGAGCCGGCCGCCGATCAACGCGGCGATCGCGAACGCGAACGCGACCGAGAATCCGACGTAGCCCATGTAGAGAAGCGGTGGATGGAACACCATCCCGGGGTCCTGCAGCAGGGGATTGAGATCGCGACCATCAGCGGCTGCCGGGAACAACCGCTCGAACGGATTCGACGTGAGCAGCACGAAGAGCAGGAAGCCGAACGCGATCAGGCCCATCACGCCCAGCACGCGAGCGACCATCTCGTCGGGCAGGTGGCGGCTGCGCGCGGCGACTGCGGCGGTCCACGATCCGAGCATCAGCAGCCACAGCAGCATCGAGCCCTCGTGCGAGCCCCAGGTCGCGGCGACTCGGTAGTGGAGCGGGAGCTGCGAGTTCGAATTGGTCGCGACGTTGAGGACCGAGAAGTCATTGTTGACGAACGAGGCGACGAGGCAGCCGAACGCGAACGCGATGAAGACGAATTGACCGGCAGCGAGCGGACGCGCGAGCGCCATCCACGCGCCGACGCGGCGCTGCGCGCCGGCGAGCGGCAGCGTCCCGAGCAGCGCCGAGAGGAGCAGCGCGAGGATCAGCGAGAATTGTCCGAGCTCGGGGATCATCGGGCGTTCCTTCGCAGGCTTGAGAGTCGTTGCGTGCGCGTCATTGCTGCAGGGTCTTCGCGGCCTTTTCCATTGCCTGGCGCTTGTGCGCCTGATCGACCGCCGCGGCCGCTTCGGGCGGCATGTAGTTCTCGTCGTGCTTCGCGAGCACTTCGGTCGCATGGAACACGCCGTCGGGTCCGATCCTGCCTTGCGCGACCACGCCCTTTCCCTCCTTGAAGAGGTCGGGAAGGATGCCGGTGTACACGACGGGAACCGTCTTCACGGTGTCGGTGACGGCGAAGCGTACGGTGAGTCCATCGGAGGCACGGCTGAGGCTCTTTTCGACGACCATGCCTCCGATCCGGAACGGGCGCCCCTGCGGCGCGCGCTGGTCGGCGACGTCGCTCGGCGAGAAGAAGAACACGAGATTCGACTGGAACGCGTTGAGCACGAGCCCCGCCGCGACGGCGAGCAGCAACACGCCGGCGCCGATCCATGCAAAACGACGATGCCGGGGCTTCATTCGGTGGCCGCCAGCGGATCGGGCGCAACCTCGGAGGGGGTGGCGCGTGCCTGCGCTAGCACGGCCTTTCGATGCCAGCGAAGAAGCAGCATCTCGACGACGATCGCGAGCACCGCAATGCAGTAGGCGCTCCAGATGTAGAAGCCGTAACCGTTCATGGCGAAGAAGGCGCTCACGTCGTGGCTCCGTTATAGATGGGCATGGCGTACTTCAGGGAGCGCTGCGATCCACGCGGCGCCGCGCTCACGCTCGACGATGATCGTGCGCAAGCGCGCGAGCGAAGCGGCGATCGCATAGAACCACGCTGCGAACGCCATGATCAGCATCCCGGCGATCATGATCGACGCCATCGTCGGCGCCTTCGTGAGGCTCACGCTCGCTCCCTGGTGCAGCGTGTTCCACCATTGCACCGAGAAGTAGATGATCGGGATGTTGACGACGCCGGTCAGCGCCAGCACGCCGCATGCGCGGTCGGCGCGACGCGGATCTTCGATCGCGTTGCGCAATGCGATCACGCCGAGATACAGGAAGAGGAGGATCAGCTCGGAGGTCATCCGCGCGTCCCATGCCCAGTACGTTCCCCACGTGGGCCGGCCCCAGAACGCGCCGCTCGTCAGCGCGATCAGCGTCATCAGCGCGCCGGTCGGCGCGATCGCCTGCGCCATCATCGCCGAGAGCCGCGTGTTGTACCCGAGCGCGAGTGCGCTCCAGATCGCCATCACGACATACAGGAACATGCTCATCCACGCAGCGGGAACGTGCAGGAAGATGATCCGGTACGCCTCGCCCTGCTGGAAGTCGGTCGGCGCGACGACGAGCCCGATGTAGAGGCCGATCGCGGTGAGGACAGCCGCTGCGCCGGCAAACCACGGGACGAGCTTCCCCGCCAGCGGATAGAACGTCGCGGGGGAGGCGTAGTGGAACCAGTTGATCGACATCAGCGCCCGCGCGGCCGCCCGAAGGGCGCTGGCCGCCCCCTCGGGGGGCAGCGAACGAAGTGAGCGTGGGGGCCGTTCATCTCAATCGAGAGCGATGCGCACAGCAGCCGCCGCAGCGAACGGTGCGCCGATGATCGCGAGAATGAGTCCCGCGCCGAGCAGCGACAGATTGGCATCGACGCCGAGGCCCGCGCGCGCAGCATCGACCGCGCCGGCGCCGAAGATCAGCACCGGAACGTACAGCGGCAGGATGAGGAGCGCGAGAAGGCTTCCACTCGCCCGAAGCCCGAGCGTCAGCGCGGCACCGATCGCACCGAGCAGCGACAGGATCGGCGTGCCGATCGCGAGCGCAGCCGTCAGCACGGCGAGCGCTTCACCGTCCATCGCATACTGAAGTCCCAGCAATGGCGCGAGCACTGCAACCGGCAGGCCCGTGGTCAGCCAGTGCGCGACGATCTTGCCGAAGACGAGCGCGATAAGCGGGTACGGCGACAACGCGATCTGCTCGAGCGTGCCGTCGGCGAAATCGGCGGCGAAGAGGCGCGGCAACGACAAAAGCGACGCAAGGAGCGCCGCGACCCAGAGCACGCCGGGCCCCATCGTCGAGAGCAGACTCTTTTCCGGCGACGTCGCGAGAGGGAAGAGCGAAACCACGATCACGTAGAACAGCAGCTGGACGGCGAGTTCCGTCCGCGAGCGCAGCGCGAGCTTCAAGTCGCGCGCGACGGCCCATCGAATTGCGGGCCAGACGGCGTCCGTCGCGACCGGGTTCATCGTGGCGGCGGCGGTGGTCATCATTCGAGCGCGACGCTCTTCACGCGCGCCGGCGGAAGTCCGAGCGCCGCGTGCGTCGCGGCGACCAGGATGCCGCCGTCCGCGAGGTGCCGCGCAAGCACACGGCCGAGAAGCTCGACGCCGGAAGCGTCGAGCGCGGTGGTCGGCTCGTCGAGAATCCACAGCGGGCGCGGCATCAGCGCGAGCCGCGCGAGGCCGATTCGCCGCCGCTGCCCCTGCGAGAGCACGCGCGCCGGCAGGCCGCGCTGAGTGGACAGCGCAACATCCTCGAGCGCGGCGCGCAACGCGCCGCGCGTGACTGCTTCGCCGTCGAGCAGCAACAGCGACGCGAGGTTTTCCTCCGCAGTGAGCTCGTCCTTCAGTCCGGCAAGATGCCCGACGTAGGCGACGGCACGGCGAAACTCGGGATCGAGCGGTTTGAGAGCTTCCCCGTTCCACGTCAGCGCCCCTGCCGCAGGTGTGGTCAACCCCGCAATGATCCGCAGCAGCGTCGTCTTCCCGGTTCCGTTTGCACCGGTGACGACGAGCGCTTCCCCTGTGTCGACGCGAAACGACAGCCCGCTGAACAGGGTTGCGAATCCGCGGCGCGCGGCGAGTTTCTGCGCTTCCAGCATGAAGTACGAGCTCGACCCCGGGGCCTTTGTCGTTGAGCGTCCGACGCTGCCGCATCGGGCGCGGCAAGAGCGAAAGTTGCCGCAAATTATAGCGGACGCCCCTGCGGCGAATTCTTGCGGCGAATCAAGCCGGAGCTCCCGAAAATAGGGTCAGAGACGTCTTTCCGCTCCGAAGCGAGGACTCGCGCGCAGTACCGGGCGAAAAATCGTCTCTGACCCTATTTCAGGCCTGCGGGGCAAAAATCGTCTCTGACCCTATTTTCGGGGGCTCCCCGGGCGGGACTTCCGCGCTCGTGCTGGGGGTATGATGGCCTCCCGCCTCTCAAAAAGCCCGAGGTTCTCATGTCGGATGTCGATGTTCGCGCAGCCTCGCTCGAGTACCACCGGCACGCGCCGGCCGGGAAGATCTCCGTCCAGGCGACCAAGCAGCTCACCAACCAGCGCGACCTCGCGCTCGCCTACACGCCGGGCGTGGCCGCGGCGTGCGACGAGATCGTCAGGGACCCCGCGGAAGCGCGAAACCTGACCGCGCGCGGGAACCTCGTCGCGGTGGTGACCAACGGCACCGCGGTGCTGGGCCTCGGCAACATCGGCCCGCTCGCCGGGAAGCCGGTGATGGAAGGCAAGGCGGTGCTGTTCAAGAAGTTCGCCGGGCTCGATTGCTTCGACATCGAAGTCAACGAGCATGACCCGGACAAGCTCGTCGACATCATCGCCGCGCTCGAGCCGACGTTCGGCGGCATCAATCTCGAGGACATCAAGGCGCCCGAGTGCTTCTACATCGAGCGCAAGCTGCGCGAGCGGATGAAGATCCCGGTCTTCCACGACGACCAGCACGGCACGGCGATCGTCGCGGCGGCCGCGATCCTCAACGCGCTGACGATCGTTGGAAAGGACATCCGCAAAGTCAAGATGGTGTGCTCCGGCGCGGGCGCCGCGGCGATCGCGTGCCTCGACCTGCAAGTGCGCCTCGGGCTCGATCCGA
>DASSGI010000013.1:0-4366 GCA_035857655.1 Casimicrobiaceae bacterium
TCGTAGAGGAGCTTCGCGAGACCCTCGGTCGCTTTGAGCGTCACGTTGCCGACGAAACCGTCGCAGACGACGACCTCGGTCGTGCCCTTGAAGATGTCGTCGCCTTCGACGTTGCCGAAGAAATTGAGTCCCGAGGCGCGCAGCAGCTCGCTCGTCTGCTTGGCGAGGTCGTTCCCCTTGATCTCCTCCTCGCCGACGTTGAGAAGACCTACGCTCGGCCGCTCGATGCCGTAGACGGCGGCGACGAGCGCCGTGCCCATCGCCGCGAACTGGCCGAGCTGGTCGGCGGAACAGTTCACGTTGGCGCCGAGATCGAGCACGGTGACCGCGCCGCCTCCGCGCGTCGGAAGCTGCGCGGCGATTGCCGGACGATCGATGCCCGGCAGCGTCTTCAGCACGAACCGCGATATCGCCATCAGCGCGCCGGTGTTCCCCGCCGACACGCAGGCTTGCGCGGCTTCCTCCTTGACGAGATTGATCGCCACGCGCATCGACGAATCCTTCTTCCGCCGCAGCGCTTCGGCGGGAGGTTCGTTCATTTCGACGACCTCGGTCGCCGGATGCAGCGTCAGCCGGTCGCGCGCCGACGACCTGCGTTTCGCGAGCGCCGCCTTGAGCGGCGCTTCGAGCCCGACCGCGATCACGCGCGCATCGGGTTCCTCCTCGAGAAACCTGAGCGCCGCGGTCAGCGTGACCGCCGGGCCATGGTCGCCTCCCATCGCATCAATGGCTACCGTGACCGGCATCGTGAATCGCTGGCGTCGCGCTGGATCGTCGGGGCGGGCGCGGCCTGAGATTGCCGCGCGAGAGCCGTGAGTTTACCCGCGCCGAGGTGCCGATAGTGGAGCCGCGGCCGCGACCGCAGCAGGGACGACGGCACGCCCGACGGAAACGGACGAGCTATTCGTCGGCCTTGGTCCTGACGACCTTCTTGCCGCGATAGAAACCGTTCGGGCTGATGTGATGACGGCGATGGACCTCGCCCGTGACCGGCTCGATCGCGAGCGGCGCGCCGGGGAGCGCATCGTGCGCGCGATGCATCCCGCGCTTCGACGGCGATTTCTTGTTCTGCTGAACAGCCATGACTTTCTCCTGAATGATTCGCTTAGTGACTCATGCGCCGTTTCCGCGCACCCTCAATTCCCGCCCTTCTTCGCGCCGCCCGGCTTGATCGCGGCGAGTGCCGCGAACGCCGGCGCTCGCGCGGTCGAATCGTGCACACCGGCCATCGCCGATTGCACGCACTCGACGCGCTCGCAACGAGGCACGAACGGCAACGTGAGCAGCAGCTCGTCCTCGGCGAGCGTCGCCGCGTCCAGCGGCGCAGCGGCGAGGATCACCTCGTGCTCGTCCTCGGCATCGAGCATCTCGAGCTCGCGTTCGTCCCGCGCGAGGAGCACCGTCGTCCGCTGCTCGATATGCCAACCGAACGACTGCAAGCAACGCTGACAGACGAGCGGCACCGTGCCGTCGACTCGCACCTCCAGCGCCGGACGCCCCGACGGATCGACGATTCCAGAGATCCGCCACGCGACCTCCGCCGATCCACCTTCCCGCGCAAGCTGATCCGCGGCGCGCGGCAGCGACGCTACATCGAACCTGCCCGCAAAGCTCGCACGTCGCCGGACGAGATCGTAGGCGTCGAATGAACCGTCGCGACGTTCCGCCTTGCCGTGCCGCCCGGCCATGCGCTCCTCCGCGTCCGTTCGCGAGAGCTTGCCCCCGGCGCACCCGGAAATCGGGGAGGCCGGGCCCGTCGAACGAAAACGTTGGATAATAGCGCGATCGCGAGAATCTGTCAAAAATGCCCGCAAAATCAACCATAAAGCCGACGCTGTCGGCATCGGACGCGCTCGGCGGGTCCCCGCGCCGGCTCGTGCTCGCGTCGACGTCGCGCTATCGGCGGATGCTGCTCGAGCGCCTTGGGCTTCCGTTCGAGGCCGTTGCTCCGCAGGTCGACGAGACGGCGCTTGCGGGCGAGGCCCCCGCCGCAACGGCGTTCCGGCTCGCCACGGCGAAGGCGCGCAGCGTTGCGAGCGCCTACCGCGACGCGCTCATCATCGGGTCGGACCAGGTCGCAGATTGCCAGGGACAAGCGATCGGCAAGCCCGGTTCGCACGAGAACGCCGTCGCGCAGCTTCAGGCGCTCTCCGGACAGACGGTCGTGTTTCATACGGGGCTCGCGCTGCTCGATGCAGCGTCCGGTGCATGCCAGACGGCGCTCGTCGACGTGACGAGCACGTACCGGCACTTGACCGGCGAGGAGATCGAAGGCTACCTGCGGCGTGAGCGGCCGTACGACTGCGCCGGGAGCGTGCGCTCCGAATCGCTCGGCATCGCGCTCTTCGAGCGCATCGAGAGCGACGATCCCACCGCGCTCATCGGCCTGCCGCTCATTCAGCTCGGTCGAATGCTCGCGGCCGCGGGCGTGAGCGTGCTCGCGCAACCGTGATGGCGCGCGGACGCCTCTATCTCGTGCCGAATCTACTCGGCGTCGTCGCACCCGAAACTGCGCTGCCGGCACGAACGATCGCCATTGCGCGCAGCCTTGCGTACTACGTCGTCGAGAACGCGAAGCCGGCGCGCGCGCTCCTCAAATCGATCGCTCCCGAGTTGCCGCTGCGCGAGATCCAGATCGTCGAGCTTGGCGAATCGCCGACCGATTCGCGCTGTGCCGAACTGCTCGTGCCGGCGCGCTCGGGATTTGACATGGGCCTCGTTTCCGACGCGGGCTGTCCCGGCGTCGCAGATCCGGGCGCTTCGCTCGTCGCGCATGCGCATCGCGAGTCGATCGCGGTCGTGCCGCTCGTGGGCCCGTCCGCCGTCCTGCTCGCGCTGATGGCTTCGGGAATGAACGGTCAGTCGTTCACGTTCCACGGCTACCTCCCTGTAGCCGCCGAAGAGCGCGCGCAGGCGATCCGCCGGATCGAAGCGGAATCGCAGCGCAGCGGCTATGCGCAGATCTTCATCGAGACGCCGTATCGGAACGTGACGCTGCTCCAGGCGCTCGCCGCGACGTGCAAACCGGCGACGAGGCTCTGCGTTGCTGCCGATCTCACCACCGAGTCGGAGTCGATCGCCACGCGCACGATGCGGGAGTGGCGCGGCGCTGATTTCGCGGGCTATTCGAAGCGCCCGGCGATCTTCGTGCTGCAGGCTTAGGCCGGAGCGTCCTGGATGTAGTGCTTCAGCATCTCGTTCTCGAGGCCCTGCTCCTCGAGCACCGCCTTGGCGACGTCGTGAAACGACACGACGCCGAGCAGTGTGTTGCCGTCCATCACCGGGACGTAGCGCGCATGCCGATCGAGCATCGTCCGCCGAAGCTCGTTCACGTCGATCGACGGCGCGGCGGTGAGCGGATCACGCTCGGTGATCGCGCTGATCTTCAAGTCTCCGATCGTCCCGCCGCGCTCGGCGAGCGCGCGCAGCACCTCGGCGAACGTCACGATGCCGATCACCCGGCCGTGGTCCATCACGACCAGCGATCCGATGTCGTTGTGCGCCATACACCTGACGGCGTCCATCACGGGCGCCTCCGGCGGCGTCGTGAATAGCACGGTTCCCTTGATGCGCAATATCTCGCTGACCAGCATCTTTCGCCTCCCCCGGAGTCGGCGTTAGCAGTGTGGCCCAACGGTCAGGTTACTCCCGCTGCGCGCCCGGGGCAACGGCTTTCTACTCGCGCTCCCACTTCTCGGCGCTGGCACCGGTGAGCGCACGAACGCGAGCCTCGTCGGACGCGAGTTCGCGTGCACTGCCGGAATACGCGATTGCGCCATCGTCGAGCACGTACGCGTCGTCGGCGATCTCGAGGCTCATCCGCGCGTTCTGCTCGACCAGCAGCACCGAGATTCCTTCGGCGCGCATCTGCGCGACGATGCGAAACACGTCGCGAACGATGAGCGGCGCCAATCCCTGCGACGGCTCGTCGAGGATCAGCAGGCGAGGATTGATCAGCAGTGCGCGCGCGATCGAGAGCATCTCCTGCTCGCCGCCGGAGAGCTGTCTGCCGCGGTTCTGCCTGCGCTCGGCAAGCCGAGGGAACAATTCGTAGATCCTCGGGATAGTCCACGGGCCGGGGCGCTCTGCGGGAACGCGCAGGTTCTCGTCGACGCTCAGATTGGAGAAGATCTTGCGACCTTCGGGCACGTAGCCGACGCCGGCGCCCGCGATCCGGTATGTCGGCCAGTGCGTGACATCGGCCCCGAAGACCTCGACCCGGCCGCGGCGAGCGGGCGTGAGGCCCATCAGCGTGCGCAGCGTCGTCGTCTTCCCCGCGCCGTTGCGTCCGAGGAGCGCCGTGATCCGGCCGACGGCGACCTCGAGGCTCACGCCGTGCAGGATGTGACTCTTCCCGTAGTAGGTG
>DASSGI010000014.1:0-4255 GCA_035857655.1 Casimicrobiaceae bacterium
AGCTCTTACGTCGACGGGCGCCCGGCGAGTCTGCGCGTCGTTGCAATCGACGGTCGGCCGGCGGCGGCGGACGCGGCCGCGCAGCGCCGCCTGCGTCAGCGCGATACCGTGTATCCGGACTGGCCGAGCGCCGCCGAAGCCGTCTGGAGCGAGCTCGCACAGCTGTTTCCGCAAGAGCCGCGACACGCGATCGAGCTCCACGATTTGCGGCACGAGGAGCTCGACGAGGCGCTCGCGACGGCGCACGGCCATCTCGCAGAAATCGATCCGCAGATCGATTTCTGCGGTGTGCCCGACGAAGCGCAGTACGGATTCGCGCTGACCGAGCCGAAGGGCGGGCGCGGGCAACTCGTCGCGCGCCACCCGGAAACGTGGACGCTCTGGTTCGAGTCGTCGGCGGGCACGGTGGACGAAGAATGGCCGATGCTTCCGGGCAGCACCCATCCGAGCGACGGCTGGGTCCATGCGAGCAACGCCCCGCTTCCAGCGCTCCCGAGTGTCGCGGCCACGGCAGCCACGGTGCAGCGAATCCGGCTCAAGGATCGCGGAGGCGATCGGCGATGCGGCGAGCGGCGTAGCGCCGACCGCCGCCACGCGGCGAGATCGTTGCTCGACCGGCGGCAGAGTGAACGCCGGCACAACGACAGGCGTCAAGCACGCTTCGCCAACGCCCCGATCTAGGCGCCAGCCGCGCTTCAGGTATTGAATTCCTTCATCCCGTGCAGCAGGCGGAAGAATTCCGCGCGCGTGTCGGGCTGGTCGCGCAGGATTCCGCGCAGCACTGAAGTCGTCATGTCGGACGCGTGCTCGCGAACGCCGCGATGCGTCACGCACATGTGCTCGGCCTTGACGACCACGGCGATGCCGTCGGCGGCGGTCTCGGCCTCCAGCAGGTCGGCGATCTGAATCGTCATCTCCTCCTGGATCTGCGGCCGCGCAGCGATCCATTCGGCGAGCCTGTAGAACTTCGACAGCCCGAGAACGTTCTTGCCGGGATAAATGCCGATCCAGCAGTTGCCCCGGATGTTCTGCAGGTGATGCGCGCACGTCGAACGGATCGTGATCGGACCGACGAGGTAGAGCTCGTCGTACGAGTTGACGTTCGGGAACGCGGTGAGGTCCGGCGACGGCGCGTAGCGGCCCGCGAAGAGCTCGTTCACGTACATACGCGCAACGCGGGCTCCGGTCTCTCGCGTGTTGTGGTCGTTCACCGTGTCGATGACGAGGTTCTCGAGGACCGCGGTCACCTGCTCCGCCACTTCGTCGGTCAGCGCCTCGAGCTCGCCCGCTTCGATGAACGCGGCGATGTTGTCGTTCGCGCGATACGGGACTCCGGCGGCTTTGAGCCGGGCGCGGATCTTGTCGGAAATCTTCGGCATGGAGCGGTCCGGGAGAGCGGAAGCGCTCGATTTTAACCGCTTTCGCCAGCGCGGCCCTCTCGACAGCTTTCGGCAGCGACCGGACTCCGCCGACGATCGCGGTCCGCCGCTCGAGGATGCACGCCCTGGCTTCGGGAGTTGAGCGATACTCTCGCCAGTGGTCAAACGTTCGAGGGCGTGATGGCGACAATGGTTGCAGGGCTGGCTCTGTTCCTGGGCATTCATCTCGTTCCAGCCCTTCCGCCGGCTCGCGCCGCGCTGGCAGCGAACTGGGGCGAGAATCGGTACAAGGGTGCGTTCTCGCTCGTCTCTTTGCTGGGTCTCGCGCTGATCGTCGCGGGTTACGCGCTGTCCGACGATCGGGCGCGGGTCTTCGCGCCGGTGCCTTTGGCGCGCGCGTTCGCGCCCTATGCGATGGTCGTATCGTTCATCCTGTTCGCCGCCGCAAACATGCGAGGGCATCTGCGCCGCGTGCTCCAGCACCCGATGTTGCTCGGGCTCCTGATCTGGTCGACCGTGCATCTGCTCGCGAACGGCGATCGCACGGGCACCGTTTTGTTCGGGGCATTCGTTCTCTACGCGGTCGTCGACCTCGTGTCGGCAGTGGCCCGCGGGGCGGTCAAGTCGTTCGAGCCGATGGTGAAGCACGACATCATCGCCGTCGGCGGCGGAACCGTCGTCGCGCTCGTCGTCATGACGTTCCACCGTTTGCTCTTCGGCGTGCCGGTCGTGCCGTTCGGCATCTGACGCCGCATCCTTTCCACGCGCTGCCGCCGCCGCGAGTTGCGCGATAATCATCGGGAGTCGCGAGCTGGAGGAAGACATCATGCGGACAACGAGGCGGCGTCACGTGCTCAAATCGATCGGCGCGCTCGCCGCGCTTCCGATCGCCGGCCTCGCGTCGGCGCAGGGCGCCTATCCGACGAAGACGATCAAGATCATCGCGCCGGTACAGCCTGGCGGCGGCGTCGATCTCGTCGCCCGAACCATCGCCGATCGGCTGGGAGCGATGCTCGGGCAGTCGATCATCGTCGAGAACCTGAGCGGCGGCGGCGGCGTCGTCGGATCCGTCGCGACCGCGCGCGCCGCGCCCGACGGCTACACGCTGATGGTCGGCTACGTCGGCACGCACGGGACCAATCCGGCGGTGCGCAAGCTCCCCTACGATGCCGTCAAGGACTTCACGCCGATCGCGATGGTCGGGGGAACGCCGAACGTCCTCGTCGTGCCGCCGTCGCTTCCGGTCACCACGCTGCGCGAATTCATCCAGTACGCGAAAGCGAACGCGGGCAAGCTCTCGTACGGCTCGTCGGGTCCCGGCACGCTGACGCATCTCGCGATGGAACAGCTGAAGGTCGCCGCGGACCTCGACCTCGTGCACGTTCCTTATCGCGGAATCGGTCCCGCGATCACCGACATCCTCGGCGGGCAGACGCAGGCGCTCTTTCCCGGGCTCGCCGCCGCGCTGCCTCATATCAAGGCCGGCAAGATGCGGCCGCTCGCGATCACCGGGCAGAAGCGCCATCCGCTCCTTCCCGACGTGCCGACGTTCGAGGAGCTCGGTTACAAGGGTTTCGACGGCGTGCAGTGGTACGGGATCGTCGGCCCGGCGAACATGCCCGCCCCGATCGTCAAGCTGCTGAACGACGACATCAACAAGCTGCTCGAGAATCCCGACCTCAGGGAGCGGCTTTCCGGCGAGGCGCTGGAGCCGATGCCGATGTCGTCCGAGGCGTTCGGAAAGTACATCCGCGACGACATCGACCGCTGGTCGCGCCTCGCCAAGGAACGCAACATCTCGATCGCCGATTGAGCGCGGTCCCTCGCTCCCGTCTGCCTGCGCGATATCGCGAATGACACACAACATCATCGTCGCCGCCGACACGAGCGCGCCGCCCGTCACCCGCATCCTCGCCGAATTCGTCGCATCCCATCCGTCGCTCGCGTGGGATGCGAGCGTGGAGCGCGCCGCGCATCGAACGCTCCTCAACTGGGCAGGTTGCGCGGTCGGAGCGGCGCGGCACGGAACCGTCGAGGCGGCACTCGCCGCCGTCGGCGAGCTCGAACCCGCCGCGCGGGCGACCGTCCTCGGACGCGCCGAGCGCGTCGATGTCGCGAGCGCCGCGTTGCTGAACGGCATCTCGTCGCATACGTTCGATTTCGACGACACGCATCTCGGAACGATCATCCATCCCGCGGGCCCGGTCGCCTCGGCGGCGCTCGCGCTCGGCGAGCGCCTGGGCGCATCCGGACGGACGCTCGTCGACGCGCTCGTCGTCGGCGTCGACGTCGAGTGCCGAGTCGGAAGCGCGATCTATCCCGAGCACTACGACCGCGGCTGGCACATCACCGGCTCGACCGGCATGCTCGGCGCCGCTGCCGCATGCGCACGAATTTTGGGTCTCGACGCTGCGACGACGACGATGGCGCTCGGACTGGCGGCGTCGCAACCCGTCGGCGTGCGCGAGCAATTCGGTTCGATGACGAAGCCGTTCCACGTCGGCGGCGCCGCGCGGGCGGGCCTCATGTCGGCGCTGATGGCGAAGCATGGATTCACGGCGTCGCCGCGCGCGCTCGAAGCGCCTCGCGGCCTGATGCAGACGTATTCGACGAAGTGCGACTGGAGCGAGATAACCGCTGCGCTCGGGGAGCGCTTCGAGATCGCGTCCAATTCGTTCAAGCCGTTCGCCTGCGGGATCGTCATCCACCCGAGCATCGACGGCTGCGTGCAGCTCGCAACGGCGCATGCGCTGAAGGGCGAGGCGATCGAGCGGATCGACCTCAAGGTTCATCCGCTCGTGCTCGAGCTCACTGGCAGGAAAACTCCGCGCATCGGACTCGAAGCGAAGTTCAGCGTCTATCACGCTTGCGCCGCG
>DASSGI010000015.1:0-17767 GCA_035857655.1 Casimicrobiaceae bacterium
CCGGGTATCGACCTCGACTTTCCGCTGCAGACTGCGAAGCGTGCGGCCGAGGAGCGGCTCCGACGCGGACGAATGAGCTACACGATCCTGCAGCCGACGTTTTTCACGGAGGTCTGGCTCAGTCCCACGCTTGGTTTCGACCCCACCAACGCGACGGCGCGGATCTATGGCAGCGGACAAAACAAGATCAGCTGGATTTGCGTTCAGGACGTCGCGAAGTTCGCGGTGGCCGCGGCCGGCAATCCGCAGGCAAACAACTCCGTGGTCAAGCTCGGCGGGCCCGACGCACTGAGTCCGCTGGAAGTCGTTCGGCTGGCCGAGGCGGTCACCCGCAGGAAGTTCGTCGTAGAGCATGTACCCGAAGACGCGCTCAAGACCCAGTTCGACGCCGCCAGCGATTCACTGCAGCAATCCTTTGCGGGGCTGATGCTCTACTACGCGCGCGGCGACGCTATCGACATGACGAAAACGCTTCTGAGATTTCCCGTCCATCCGCTGCGATCAGTACGCGAGCACTTGGCTGCAATCACGTGAGTGTCTTTCGGCTCGAAGGGGTTGGATTCGTCGCTGCAATGGCGGCGCTTTGGGCATTACATCCAACATCGATTTCACTGTTGTGGGTGCCACGATTGCTGACCTGACTGCGCCGAATAACGTGGGGAATATCTTCGTCGCCCGACATCTTTAGTGGCCAAACGGGAAATACGGGCCCGTGGACGTTGGTGCTATTCAGAATGTGCAGAAACCGGCCACGATTGCGCTGCTCGGCCTCGGCGTCGCCGGCCACATACCATCGCGTTGGCGCAAAGACGAACTGATCGCCTAGGGTAAGAAGAACGGCAACGAAGACCCGGCCCGCGTGGCAGGTTTCGTTTCTACAGCGCCTATCAACGGGCGATGCGATGATTTTCCAACGTCGATAGCCGCTCTTGAGTTCCGCGAGCGTGGCGACGTACGGAGCGTGCCACCCATTTCCCGCAGATCACGGAAGCGAAACGGGAAAAGCTCAATCGGGTACCACGGTTGCCTGAGTCTAGCGCGTCCGTCAGCAGGCGCTTGCTTGTAGGAGACGCCCTGTCGGTTACCTTTACATCGCTGGCGATTTGCTCGCAAGCAAGCTAACAAAATCAATAAGGTAATGAGATGGCTTGAGTTTTGCTCTACATATTTTGCTTTGCACGGTGGGGACCGTGTTGGACTGTGCGTTCACTTCTTCGGGGGGAGAGAAATGGGAGGCTACTCCAGGTACGCCATTGCCGCTGCGTTCGCGGTAGCAGCTCCTTCGACCTCACGTGGCGTTACTACAGATCCGACACGCGCGGGGTAGACGACGCGTGATTTCGCCGGGTACGCCCTGCATCATCTCCGGCCGCGATGCGGTCTTCCCGCTTGCGCTCTGCTGGGCTTTTCGCAGCTTCGTTCAGCGCGGCATCTCCATGCAACACATCCTGATTCCTAGCGTCAATCGGACGTTCGCAATCCCTGCGGCCGCGCTGATTCCGCTGGTGCCTCCGAACGCGGAGACGAGATTGCGGCGAGCGCGCGAGTTAGGGCGCGGCGCTTCTTAAGCTGCCATGCGCATTCGCGCCTTTGATCGCAACGAAGCGCGCCAGCTCTGCGCGCTGCTCGCCGCTCGTTGCGAAAGTCGACGTTGCCGCGAACACATCTTCGCGTGTAGACGTGCGCGCGACCTAAGACGCGTCCAACGGCACCTTGCTTCCGCATTTGTGATCGCAGAGAAGGAAGGGGCCGTTACCGCCGCCGATTGGCGAAGGTGGAAGCGCGGACTTGGTCGCCAGCGATATCTAAGCAAATTGCTTAACCAAGGGGACATCGTTCGCAAGCCATTACTCGACAGCGAACTCGGTGTGCTTGTGACCGAGCGATTTCGGATCCCGCCGCAGTTGCCGGCCGCCAAACTGCCGTAGCGGTCCTGCGCGCCAGGAGTACTCGCGCGCCGTCGTCGGCCGGATCGTCGCGGCCCAATCGTCGACGAGGCGGCGTGCGCGCTCACGCGGAACCAGCTCAGCGCCCGAGCATGGCGCACGTCTTCAAGTAGTTTGCGTGGAAGTTCGTTCGCGCCGGCAGCGGGCTTCAATTTGCGAGCGATACTCTTCAATTCCACATGTTCTTCGACGACACAAACGACGGTACGGAGGCCCTATTCGTGTTTCGCGCGCCCACGACGACCGTCCCCGAGCCCGCGCCACTCGCACTGCTGGGGCGTTGGCCTCACCGGCTTCGCAACATCGCGTAGGCGCAAGACGAACTGATCGCCGAAATTAAGACGAATGGCAACGAGGAGCCCGCCCGCGTGGCGGGGTTTTCGTTTCTAAAGCGCGCAGCAACGCGCGTGGACAGCGTCAACTAGCTTCGCGCGTCAGTGCTTCGTAGGCGGGCCGTATTCGCGCGCCAGCGCGGGGCTGAGCGGCGAACCATTCGGCGATGAGCCCGCCCGCGCGTTCGCGCAGCATCGGCTCGATACCGAGGCGTCCACCCGCGGCATTATCGAGTGCGCCCTGCCGGTGCTAAAGCCCGTTCTTGGTGCAGAGCGGGAGCGCGGCCTCGGACGAGTCTCCTACATTCAATTAGGTTTTTTTCCTACTACACTTCAGCGACAAGTAGTTTTTACTTATGTCGTGGGCGACACGCCCCCGGACAACAATAGGAGGTACAAATGCCAATTTGGATTACGCCTCTCGGCACGCCGATGTTTGTTTTCCCCCGCAACATTGGGAAGATGTCGCTATCGCGCAAGATTGCAGGGACTCCGCGGCGTCGCATCCCTCGCGCTATTGGCTCGCTGACCAGCGGCGTGAAGACCGGTCAGAGAAAGAAGAGTTGAGTAAGGTCGGACATGGTCGCGATGATAGAAGAAGGCCCGCTTCGGCGGGCTTCTTTTTGGTTACTCGATTTTGCTGGCACCCTGCTGGCACGGACCAGACGCGGCCGGCCGATAATTAGCCTAAGTAATTGATTATTTGGTGCCGGTGGAAGGAGTCGAACCCTCGACCTTCGCATTACGAATGCGCTGCTCTACCGACTGAGCTACACCGGCTTGGGGGACGTTCTAAGCAGATGCCAGAAAGGTGACGAAACCCCGGGCAAGCCTGTAAGTATATCCGAGAGCGCCGTCTGGCGCCAAACCCGGCGATTGCCAGTGCAATCAGCGCGACGCAGGTGCTGGGAGCGCTCCGGGAGTGACGACTGTCGAGAGCAGTGTCGAAGCGCCGGTCCAGAAGATCTGTACGCCGACACAGAGCAGGATGAACGCGGAGAGGCGGATCAGCACGCTGGTTCCCGTTCGGCCGAGTTTTCGCAGCAGGCGATCCGCGTAGCGATAGCAGACGAAGACCGTGACCGCGACGACGAGCGCCCCGAAGACATCCGCCGTGCCCTCCAGCAGCAACGAGCGAACGTTTTGCGTGTGGTGCGCGCCGATCGTGATTGCAACCGAAATCGTTCCAGGCCCGACGGTAAGCGGCAGCGTCAGAGGATAGAAGGCGCGCGTCGCGATATCGGCGGACTCGCCGACGATCTCGACCTTCAGCAGCTGCTCGGCGCGCAACAACTCCCAGCCTGCCGCGCACACGAGGATCCCGCCTGCGACCTGGACGATCGGCACCGACAGGCCGAAGAAATCCAGCACATAGGTTCCGACGAACAGCGACGCGACGATGAGAATGAACGCGTTGATCGCGATCTTGCGTGCGAGCTCGGCGCGGACATCGGGCGTGACATCGGCCGTCATCGCCAGGAACATCGGCGCGCCGCCGAACGGGTTGACGATCGGAAGGAGCGCCGCGACGACGAGCAGCAGGCTTTCGATGAAGTAACGAAGCGTGGCTGTCATCGGTGTTGCGGCGGCGGCCGAATTCCCGGTTCACTCATCCCGGCTGGACGCGGGGAGACGAACCATAACATGCGACGCCCGCGCACTGCGGTAGACTTTTCCTTCGCGGCTCGCGTTGTCCGTCATACTTCCTCTCGACAATTGTCCGATACCCGCTCGCTCGTCGGCTTCCATGCGGTGACTGCACGCCTGCGCCATCGACCGGATTCCATCCGCTCGATTTTCATCGCCGCGGCGCGGCGCGATGCGCGCACCCGGGAGCTCGTCGCGCGAGCCGAAGCGGCACGCTGCGCAGTGCACACCGTCGACGACGAGCGTCTCGCGAAGCTGGCCGGCAACACGAATCACCAGGGAGTCGTTGCGATCGTCGACGCTGCGTATCCGCACGTCACGCTGGACGATGTGCTCGAGGACGTCAATGAACCCGCATTGTTGCTCGTCCTCGACGGCGTCACCGATCCGCACAACCTCGGGGCGTGCCTGCGTAACGCCGATGCGTTCGGCGCGCATGCGGTGGTCGTACCAAAGGACCGGGCGGCCGGCATCACCGCGACGGTGGCCAAGGCGGCGAGCGGCGCGGCCGACACCGTTCCGCTCATTACTGTCACGAATCTCGCGCGCACGCTGCGCGATCTCAAGGCGAAGGGCGTCTGGATCCTCGGCGCCGACAAAGGCGGCGAAAGCCTTTTCGACGCCGACCTGAGCGGGCCTGTTGCCTGGGTACTCGGCGCCGAAGGCGCGGGACTCCGGCGTTTGACGCGCGAGACCTGCGATCGAATCGTCGGAATTCCGCTGCTCGGCAGCGTCGAGAGTCTCAACGTTTCGGTCGCGAGCGGAATCTGCCTCTACGCGACGCGACGGGCAAGAGCGGAAGCGACTGCAATAGAAAAACGAGCCCCGTGAGCTCTTCGCCCACGGGGCTCGTATCTGCAGTGGCTAAGTGAGGGCAGCGCCGCTCGCGGCGCCGGCCAGTACGCCTACTCCTTGCCCTCCTTGATGTCGACGCCGTAGAACGTATGGCGGCCGAACGGGCTCAGCTTGAAGTCGATGACTTCCTTGCGCACCGGCTTCAGCTGCACCGCGTGCGCGATCGTGAACCACGGCGCCTGCTCCTTGAAGATCACCTGCGCCTGCTCGTAGAGCGGCGTGCGCTGCTTCTGACCTGAAACGACCTTCGCCTTCTGGATCAGATCCTCGAACGGCTGATAGCACCACTTGGAGACGTTGCTGCCGTTCGACTTGGCCGCATCGCACCCGAGCAGCGTGGCGAGGAAGTTGTCGGGATCGCCGTTGTCGCCGGTCCAGCCGAGCTGCGCCATCTGGTGCTCGCCGTTCTGGGCGCGCTTGCGGTACTCGCCCCACTCGAAGCTCTTGATCTCCGCGGTGACGCCCACCTTCGCGAGGTCGGCCTGCATCAGCTCGGCGATGCGCCGCGCGTTGGGGTTGTACGGGCGCTGCACCGGCATCGCCCACAGGTCCGTCGTGAAACCGTTCGGATAGCCCGCGTCGGCCAGCAGCTTCTTCGCCGCAGCCGGATCGTACGCGTCATCCTTGATCGTCTTGTTGTACGACCACATCGTCGGCGGAATCGGATTTACCGCGGCAATGCCTGAAGTGAGGTACACGGCGTCGATGATCGCCTTCTTGTTGATCGCCATGTTGATCGCCTTGCGCACGCGCACGTCATCGAACGGCTTCTTCGTGACGTTGTACGCGAGGTAGCCGACGTTCAGGCCCGGCTGCTCCATCAGCGTGACCTTGGGATCCTTGCGGATCGCGTCCAGATCGGCCGGGTTGGGGTAGGGCATCACGTGGCACTCGCCCTTTTGCAGCTTCGCCCAGCGCACCGACGCGTCCGGCGTGATCGAGAAAATCAGGTCGTCGATCTTCGCCTTGCCGCCCCAGAATTGCGGGAACGCCTTGTAGCGGATGATCGCGTCCTTGATGTAGCGGTCGAGGTAGAACGGACCCGTGCCGATCGGTTCCTGGTCGATCTTCTCGGGTGTGCCGGCCTTGAGCATCGCGTCGGCGTACTCCTTCGACTGGACGCCCGCATACTCCATCGCCAGATCCGACAGAAACGGCGCTTCAGGTTGGTTGAGCGTGATCCGCACCGTGTAGTCGTCGACCCGCTCGACCGACTTCAGCAGCTTCGGCATGCCCATGTCGTTGAAGTACGAGTGGTTCGAGCTCGTCACCTTGAAGTACGGGTTCGACTCCTTCCACTGCCGCTCGATCGAGAAGATGATGTCGTCGGCGTTCATGTCGCGCGTCGGCTTGAACGCGCGATGGTTGTGCCATTTCACGCCCTTGCGCAGGTGGAACGTGTAGACCTTGCCGTCGGGGGAGATATCCCACTTTTCAGCGAGGCCGGGGACGACCGTGGTGGCGCCGCGCTCGAAGTCGACGATACGGCTGTAGATCTGGCTGTTCGCGTCGAACGACGTGCCCGTCGTGTTGACGGCGGGATAGAAGTTCTCGGGGCTGCCTTCCGAGCAGAACACCAGCGTCTTGGCGGACACGCTTGCGGCCGCGAGGAACGCGGGCAGCGCAAGCGCGGCGATCAGAACGCCGTTGCGACGAGCCCAGCGGCGGGGATGATTGGATCGGGTCATGGTGAACAACTCCTCCTGTCGAAGTGGCCGGCGTTCATGCGGCCTGGGATGTCGGGGCGGTATGCCCGGGTTCGAGAAAGCGTTCGGCCAGATGGCAGGATACCTGACGTCCATCGAGGGGCCGCAGCAGCGGGCGCTCCGTCCGGCAGCGCTCGATCACGTGGGGGCAACGCGTGGAGAATACACATCCGGCAGGAGGATTCAAGGGCGACGGCAGCTCGCCCTTGAGCACGATCCGCTGCCGCCTGGCGGTTCCCGCGAGGCCCGGCGTGGAGGCAAGGAGGGCCTGCGTGTAAGGGTGAAGCGGTCGCGAGAAGATCCTCTGCTTCGGACCCTGCTCCATGACGAGGCCTAGGTACATGACGAGCACGTCGTGGGAGATGTGGCGGACGACGCCGAGGTCGTGCGAAATGAAGAGATACGCGAGTCCGAGCTCCTGCTGAAGGTCCGCGAGAAGGTTCAGCACCTGCGCCTGGACCGACACGTCGAGCGCCGAGACCGGCTCGTCAGCGACCAGCAGCGCCGGATTGAGCATCAGCGCGCGCGCGATCGCGATCCGCTGGCGTTGCCCGCCGGAGAACATGTGCGGATAGCGCACGTAGTGCTCGGGCCGCAGGCCGACCTTGGCGAGCATCGCCCGCGCGCGCTCGGCGCGCTCGCCCGAGCCGAGCTTCGTGTTGATCTCGAGAGGCGACTCGAGGATCACCCCGATCTTCTTGCGCGGATTGAGCGATCCATACGGGTTCTGGAAAACCATCTGCACGGTCTTCCGCAGGCCGCGCTGCTCGTGGGGCTTGGCCGCTACGGCGTCGGTGCCGCCGAGCTTGAGCGTGCCTTCCGAAGGTTTTTCGATCAGTGAGACGACGCGCGCAAGTGTCGACTTGCCGCAACCCGATTCGCCGACGACGGCCAGGGTGCGGCCCGGCTCGATCGTAAAGGACACCCCGCCGACGGCATGCAGGTGCGCCGCCTGCCGCAGCGGGCCGCGGCGAATCTCGTAGGTGCGCTTGAGGCCGACGGCCTCGACGACAGGCGCGCTCATCCGCAGGCTCTCATCCGACAGTGACCTCGCTCAGTCGGCCTTCCCGAAGCCTGCCGCCTTCGCTCGCGATCGCGTCTTCGCGGCCCGGATCGCCCAGGGGAAAATGACAGCGGACATGTCCGTCGCGCCAACTGCGCAGAGCGGGGCGCTTCTGGCACGATTGGCCGGTTGCGTCGGCGCATCGCGGCGCGAACAGGCATCCCGCAGGCCGGTCGTAGAGGCCTGGAACCACACCCGGGATCGTCGCGAGCCGACCGTCGCCGGTGCTTCGCTCGGGCATCGCCGCGAGCAGAGCAGCGGTATAGGGATGCTGCGGCGCGGCAAAGAGCGAGTCGGCGCTGCGCTCCTCGACGACCTGTCCCGCGTACATCACGGCGACGCGCCGCGCCATCTCGGAAACGACGCCCATGTTGTGCGTGACGAGCACGAGCGCCATCGAGCGCTCCTTCTGCAGCGCGCGCAGCAGGTCGAGGATCTGTGCCTGGATCGTGACGTCGAGCGCGGTGGTCGGCTCGTCGGCGATCAGCAGCCTCGGGTTGCAGGCAATCGCCATGGCGATCATCACGCGCTGATTCATCCCGCCGGAGAGCTGGTGCGGATAGTCCTTGAGGCGAGAGGCCGCCGCGGGAATCCCGACCTGTTCGAGCAATTCCGTCGCGCGCTTGAGCGCGTCCTTCCGATCGAGGCCTAGGTGCAGCCGCAGCGTCTCGCTCAACTGGAAGCCGATCGTGAAGCAGGGGTTCAGGCTCGTCGTCGGCTCCTGGAAAATCATCGCGACGTCCTTGCCGACCAGTTGTCGGCGCTCGCGATCGCCGAGCGTCAGCAAGTCGCGGCCGGCAAACTGGAGGCGCTTCGCGCGAACGCGGCCGGGAAAGGCGACGAGGCCCATCAGCGCGAGCATCGTGACGCTTTTCCCCGATCCCGATTCGCCGACGATTCCGAGCACGTCGCCTTCGTCGAGCGACAGGCTGACCCCTTCGACGGCGTGCATCACCGCACCCGCCGACGGAAACTCGACGTGCAGGTCCTCGATCTCGAGCAGTGCCATCGCCGTCGCCGCTATCGCTTGAGCTTGGGATCGAGCGCGTCGCGCAGCCCGTCGCCAAAGAGATTGAACGCGAGCACCGTGATGAGGATCATCAACCCCGGGAAAGTGACAACCCACCACGCACGCAGAACGAATTCGCGCGCGTCCGCGAGCATGGTTCCCCATTCGGACGCCGGCGGTTGCGCGCCGAGGCCGAGGAAACCGAGCGCTGCCGCGTCGAGAATCGCCGTCGACACGCCGAGCGAGGCCTGCACGATGAGCGGCGCCGCACAGTTCGGGAGCACCTCGTTGAACATCAAGCGCAGGACCCCCGCGCCGTTCGTGCGCGCCGCGGTCACGTAATCCTTGGCCGTTTCCGAAATCACCGCGGCGCGCGTGATTCGCACGTAATGCGGCAGAACGACGACCGCGACCGCGAGCATTGCGTTCATGATGCCGGGGCCCAGGATCGCGACGATGACGATCGCGAGCAGCAGGCTCGGGAGCGTCAGGATGATGTCCATCAGCCGCATGATCACGATCTCGGTGATCCCGCGCGCGAACCCCGCGAGAAGTCCGAGCGCGATGCCGACGACGATCGACAACGCGACAACGGCGATCCCGATCAGCAGCGACAACCGCGCACCGTAGATCAGGCGCGACAGGATGTCGCGACCGATCGCGTCGGTGCCGAGCGGATACGCCCACGAGCCGCCCTCCTGCCACGCCGGCGGCTTCAGGAAGAGCGTATTGTTCGTGAGGTCAGGAGCGTGCGGGGCGAGCACCGGAGCGAGCGCGGCGGTCAGCAGCACTGCAACGATGATCACGAGCCCGGCGACCGCCCCGTGGTTCGCGCTGAAGTAGTTCCAGAACTCGCGGAGCGGACCCGGAGGCGCCGGCATCGCCGCGGATGCAGGCATCGAAGGCGCGCTCACGGTCGTGGCATCGCTCATCTCGCGCTCCCCTCGCACATCCTGCTGTTACTTCGCATATCGAATCCGCGGATTGATGATTCCGTACGCGACGTCGACGAGCAGATTGACGACCATCACCATCACGCCGAGCATCAGGAGCCCTCCTTGCAGCACCGGATAGTCGCGCCGGTTGATCGCCTCGATTAGCCACTTGCCCACGCCGGGCCACGAAAAGATCGTCTCGGTCAATATCGCCCCGGTGAACAGAACGCCGACCTGGAGCCCGATCACGGTAATCACCGGAATGAGCGCGTTGCGGAACGCGTGAAGAGCGATCACGCGCACCTTGGAGAGACCCTTGGCGCGCGCCGTGCGGATGTAGTCTTCGCCGAGAACCTCGAGCATCGCCGAGCGCGTCATCCGCGCGATGATCGCGAGCGGGTTCGTGCCGAGGACGATCATCGGCAGAATCAGATGCGAGAGCGCCGACTCGAACGATCCCTTGTCATCGGAGAGCAGCGAATCGATCAGCAGGAATCCGGTTATCGGTTCCGGGAAGTACTGAACAGCGATGCGACCTGATACCGGTGTCCATCCGAGCTGCACTGAAAAGAGCAGGATCAGCAGCAGGCCCCACCAGAAGATCGGCATCGAATAGCCGGTGAGCGAGATGCCCATGACGCCGTGATCGAATATCGAGTTGCGGCGCACCGCAGCGATCATCCCGGCAGGAATGCCCACGATCAGGGCGAACAGGATTGCGCACGCCGCGAGCTCGACGGTCGCGGGGAAGAGCGTCAGGAATTCCCTGAGCACCGGCTCCTGCGTGATCATCGACTTGCCGAGGTCGCCATGGAGCACGCGGCCGATGTAGATCCCGTACTGGACGAGTATCGGCCGGTCGAGTCCGTATTCGTGGAGTAGCGCCTCGTGGCGCGCAGCGTCGATGCCGCGCTCGCCGGCCATCGTCTCGATCGGATCCCCGGGGACGATCCGGATCAGAAAGAACGCAAGCAGCGTCATTCCGATGAACGTCGGGATCACGAGGCTCAAGCGCGTGAGCAGGAATCGGAGCATGGGAGCGCCCGGACAGTCAGGCGGCTATTGAACCACATTCCAGGCTGCAACCGGGATGCGTGGCGGCAACGGTTGCGGATCGCTAGCCGCGCCGTAGCGGCGTTCGCGCATTGACGCTCCGCAGTGGTTTCGGCATCATCGGAGCGCCCTCGGCGCGGCTCGCCATCCGCGAGTGACGCCGGGTGTCGTCGACAGCCCCCGTACCCCGCTTGCTCGCCTTCGTTCTTCGCCGCATCCTGCAATCGATCGCCGTGATGGCGGTCGTCGCCTTCATCGCGTTCGGCCTGTTCAATTTCACCGGCGATCCCGTCACGTTCATGGTGACTCAGCAGGCGACGATGGAGGAGCGCGCGGAGCTTCGCGCTGCGCTCGGGCTCGATCGCCCCTACTACGTTCAGTTCGCGCGCTTCGTCGGCAACGCGGCCCATGGCGAGTTCGGCGTGTCGCTGCGCCAGGGGCGGTCGGTATCGGAACTGCTGAAGGAGCGCTTGCCTGCGACGATCGAGCTGTCGATCGCCGCGGCGTTGATCGCGCTCGTGATCGGCATTCCACTCGGCGTGTATACGGCGCTCAAGCGCGATACCTGGCTCGCGCACCTTCTGCTCGCGGGCTCGCTTCTCGGCGTCAGCCTCCCCACCTTCCTGATCGGCATCCTGCTGATTCTCTTCTTCGCCGTGATACTCGGCTGGCTTCCCTCGTTCGGCCGCGGCGAGACCGTCGCGCTCGGCTGGTGGACGACGGGACTGCTGACGAAGAGCGGGCTCAAGTCGCTGATCCTACCGGCGATCACGCTGTCGCTTTTCCAGATGACGCTGATCATGCGACTCGTACGGGCCGAAATGCTCGAGGTGCTGCGTACCGATTACATCAAGTTCGCGCGCGCGCGCGGGCTCACCGATCGGGCGATCCACTTCGGACACGCGCTGAAGAACACGCTGGTGCCGGTGATCACGATCACTGGATTGCAGCTCGGCGCGATCATCGCTTTCGCGATCATCACCGAGACCGTGTTCCAGTGGCCGGGGATGGGTCTGCTGTTCATCCAGGCAGTGAACTTCGCCGACATCCCGGTGATGGCGGCGTACCTGTGCTTCATCGCGCTCGTCTTCGTGCTGCTCAACCTGATCGTCGACCTTCTCTATTACGCCGTGGACCCGCGGCTGCGCGTCGAGCGTGCCGTCGTCTAACTGAACACGCCCATGACCAATCCCGTTTCGCACATCCGCGGATGGCACGCCGAATTCACGGCGCTGCGCCGCGACCTGCACATGCATCCCGAGCTCGGCTTCGAGGAGCATCGCACCGCGAAGATCGTCGCCGATCGACTCGCCGCGCTCGGAATCGAGCATCACACCGGGATCGGCCAGACCGGCATCGTCGCCGTGATTCGCGGACGCACCGAGGCGAGCGGGCGCACGATCGGTCTGCGCGCCGACATGGATGCGCTGCCGATGCAGGAAGAGAACGAGTTCGCCCACAGGTCGCGCTACGACGGACGCATGCACGGTTGCGGCCACGACGGCCACACGACGATGCTGCTCGCCGCGGCGCGCTACCTCGCCGAGACGCGACACTTCGACGGGATCGCGTACCTGATCTTCCAGCCCGGCGAGGAAGGCTACGCGGGCGCGAAGGCGATGATCGAGGACGGCCTTTTCGAGCGCTTTCCGGCCGAGCAGGTGTATGCGCTGCACAACTGGCCCGGATTGCCGCCCGGGCGCATCGGCATCACGCCAGGTCCGGCGATGGCAGCTGCGGATCGCATCGAAATCACGATCGACGGCAAGGGCGGTCACGGCGCGCACCCGCACGCGGCCGTCGACCCGGTGCTCGTTGCGGGTCACATCATTACCGCCGTTCAGTCGATCGTTTCGCGCAACGTGAGCCCGATCGACACCGCAGTGATCAGCCTGTGCGCAATGCAGGCCGGCAATCCGGGTGCGATGAGCGTGATTCCTTCGCACGCGAAGCTGGTCGGCACCGTGCGCACGTTCCGGCCCGCGACGCAGGACCTGATCGAGCGCCGGCTCGGCGAGCTCGTCCCTGCCCTCGCCGCAGCGCTCGGCGCGAAGGCGACGGTGAAGTACGAAAGGATCTATCCGGCGACGATCAATCATCCGCGCGAGGCGCACCTTGCGATGGACGTCGCCGAGGCGCTCGTCGGCTGTGACAACGTCGTGCGCAACCTCGATCCGTCGATGGGCTCGGAGGACTTCTCGTTCATGCTGCAGGCCAAACCGGGAGCGATGGCGCGTCTGGGGCAGGGCGGCGCCGAAGGGGGTTGCTTCCTGCACAACAGCACATACGATTTCAACGACGAAGTGATCCCGCTCGGCGCCGGCTTCCTCGCAGCGATCGCCGAGCGCGCGATGCCGTTTGCCAGGTGAGCGAGCGGAGCGCTCACAAGCCACGCATGACACCGAATCCGCAATTCTCGGCGAGCTACGCCGAAGCGCGCAGGAAATTCATCGCGGCAACTCGCGCGCACGGCCTTGCTGTCGAGACGCACCTGCTGCCCGAGCACGTCGGCGCGGACGGCGAGCCGCTCGCGACCGACGTGGCGCTCCTCGGGCCGCAGGAGGCTCCCGGCATCCTCGTCATCACGTCGGCGACGCACGGCGTCGAGGGCTACTGCGGATCCGGCGTGCAGATCGCGCTGCTTCACGACGAGGACTTCGTTCGCGCTGCCGGCGACGCGCGCGTGCCGGTCGCGTTCGTGCATGCGGTCAACCCGTTCGGGTTCTCCCACGGGCGGCGCGTCAACGAAGACAACGTCGACCTGAACCGCAACTTCCGCAACTTCAACCTGCCGCCGCCAGTGAACGCCGCTTATGGCGAAATTCACGCATTGCTGATTCCGCCGACGTGGCCGCCGTCGGCGGAGCACGAAGCGAAGAATGCGGCCTACATCGCCGCGCATGGCGTGCGCGCGTATCAGCAAGCCGTCACGGGCGGCCAGTACGCTTTTGCCGACGGCCTGTTTTACGGAGGCGCACGACCGACGTGGAGCAATCGAACGGTGCGTGCCGTGCTGCGTCGGCACGCGGCCGGCCGCACGCGCCTCGGCTGGATCGACGTGCACACCGGCCTCGGACCGCGCGGCCACGGCGAGAAGATCTTCGCCGGTCGCAACAACGCACACGAGCTCGAGCGTACGCGGGCGTGGTGGGGAAGCGACGTCACGTCGATCTACGACGAATCGTCGTCGTCGGCCGAGGTGACCGGACTCATGTTCAACGCAACCTACGACGAGTGCCCGGGTGTCGAGTGCGTCGGGATCGGGCTCGAATTCGGCACGCTGCCGCTGCCGGCGATGCTGCAGGCGCTGCGCGCCGATCATTGGCTGCACGTGCATCCCGAGGCGGCGCCTCCGCTACGCGCAGCGATAAGGAAGCAGATGCGTGACGCCTTCTACATCGACGCGGACGACTGGAAGGAGCAGGTCTACGCGCAGACGCGCGAAGCCGCGCTTGCCGCGATTGCGCGGCTGGCCGAGCCATGAGCAGTCCTGCCGCGCCGGCCGTCGATCCGCTCGCGCAGCGGCGCGTGCGCGCCCGCCTTGCACGCGCGTGGTCGGGTGACGTCGGCTGGAGCTTTCGCCACTCGCCGATCGCGATCGTTTCGGCAGTCGTCCTTGTAGTGTGCCTCGCCGCCGCGCTCTTCGCGCCGTGGCTCGCGCCGACGAACCCGTTCGATCTGAAGACGCTCAATCTGCTCGATGCGCTGGCGCCTCCCGCCTGGCTGCCGGGCGCGAAGCCGGGCTATTTTTTCGGCACCGACGACCAGGGTCGCGACGTGCTTTCCGCGATCATGTTCGGCGCACGAATCTCGTTGCTCGTCGGCATCGCGTCGGTCGCGCTCGCGCTGGTCGTCGGAGTGGCGCTCGGGCTCGTCGCCGGCTACGCGGGCGGCAAGATGGACGCGTTCATCATGCGGGTGGCCGACGTTCAGCTGTCGTTCCCGGCGATCCTGATCGCGCTGCTGATCGACGGCGTCGCGAGGGCGCTGCTGCCGCGCGACGCTCACGCCGGCGTCGCGCTGTTCGTGCTGATCTTCGCGATCGGCGCCGCCAACTGGGTTCAGTACGCGCGCACCGTCCGAGGCGGCACGATGGTCGAAAAGAACAAGGAATACGTGCAGGCGGCGCGCGTGATAGGCATCTCCCCGTTCGGCATCATGCGCCGGCATCTGCTGCCCAACGTGATGGGACCGGTGCTGGTGCTCGCGACGATCAACATCGCCACCGCAGTGATCACCGAAGCGACGCTGTCGTTCCTCGGCGTCGGCGTGCCGCCGACCGAGCCGTCGCTCGGCACGCTCATTCGCGTCGGCAACGACTTCCTGTTTTCGGGCGAGTGGTGGATCACGATCTTTCCGGGCGCAGCGCTCGTCATCATGGTGCTCGCGATCAACCTGCTCGGCGACTGGCTGCGCGACGCGCTCAATCCCAGGCTGCGTTGAACGCGCCGCTGCTTGCCGTGAGCAATCTCTGCGTCGAGTTCCCGACGCGCCACGGCACGCTGCGCGCGGTGCACGAAATCTCGTTCGAGATCGCCGAGGGCGAAGTTCTCGGCGTCGTCGGCGAGTCGGGCGCAGGAAAGTCGCTCACCGGCGCAGCGGTGATCGGCCTCGTCGATCCGCCCGGCCGGATCGCATCGGGCGAGGTGAGGCTTGCCGGACGCCGCATCGACAATCTGCCGTACGAGGCGATGCGCAGGATACGCGGCCGCGAGATCGGCGCGGTGTTCCAGGACCCGCTGACATCGCTCAATCCGCTCTACACGATCGGCCGGCAGCTCGTCGAGACGATCCGGACGCATCTGCCGCTCGACGCAGCGCAGGCGCGCGCGCGGGCGATCGAGCTCCTCGAGGAAGTGGGCATCTCGGCCGCTGCGCGCCGGATCGATCACTATCCGCATCAATTCTCCGGCGGGATGCGCCAGCGCGTCGTCATCGCGCTCGCGCTCGCGGCGAAGCCGAAGCTCATCATCGCCGACGAGCCGACGACCGCTCTCGACGTGTCGATCCAGGCGCAGATCATCCAGCTCCTGAAGCGCCTCTGCCGCGATCACCGTACTGCAGTGATGCTGGTGACGCACGACATGGGCGTCATCGCCGAGACTGCCGATCGCGTCGCGGTAATGTACGCGGGGCGCATCGTCGAAATCGGACCGGTCGCCGATGTCATTCATCGACCCGCGCACCCGTACACGGTCGGATTGATGGGATCAATTCCGTCGATCGTCGAGGAGCGCGAGCGACTCACTCAAATCGAAGGCGCCATGCCACGGCTCGATGCGGTCCCGGCGGGCTGCGCGTACCACCCGCGCTGCACACGCGCGATCGAGCGCTGCCGGCGCGAGCGTCCGGAGCTCGAGGTGGTCGGTGCGACGCATGCAGCGTGCTGGGTCGCGAGAGGCGCGAGCCGATGAACGGCGCGCTGCTCGAATTGACCGACGTCGCGCGAACGTTCGACGTCTCGCCGCCCTGGCTCGACCGCGTTCTCGAGCGAAAAGCCCGCGCGCTGCTCAGGGCTGTCGACGGTGTGAGCCTCACCGTCGCTCGCGGAGAGACGCTCGGACTCGTCGGCGAATCCGGCTGCGGAAAATCGACGGTGGCGCGGCTGATCGTCGGGCTTCACCCGCCCACGCGCGGGACGATCAAGTTCGATGGAGTGGTGCTTGCCGGGGCGGGTGCCGCCGACGGCGCCGGCCAGCGCGCCGCTCGCCGCGCGATGCAGATGATTTTCCAGGACCCCTACGCGAGCCTGAATCCGCGCTGGCGCGTCGCCGATATCGTCGCCGAGCCGATCCGCGCGAGAGCGCCCGATACGCCGCCCGCCGCAATCGCCGCGCGCGTCGATGAGCTGCTAGCGCAAGTGGGACTCGCCGCCGCCGACAGCGCGAAATATCCGCATCAGTTCTCGGGCGGCCAGCGCCAGCGGATCTCGATCGCCCGCGCGCTGTCGACACATCCGCGCT
This sequence comes from Casimicrobiaceae bacterium, assembly GCA_035857655.1. Taxonomy (GTDB): domain Bacteria; phylum Pseudomonadota; class Gammaproteobacteria; order Burkholderiales; family Casimicrobiaceae; genus CAIWHR01. Next base: position 16,510 of record DASSGI010000015.1, read on the forward strand.
TTCTCGTCTGCGACGAGCCGACGTCCGCGCTCGACGTCTCGGTGCAGGCGCAGGTGCTGAACCTGATGCGCGACCTCCAGCGCCGGCTGGAGCTCGCCTATCTCTTCATCTCGCACAATCTCGCCGTCGTCCACCACATCGCCGATCGCGTCGGCGTGATGTACCTCGGCCGCATCGTCGAGCTCGCGCCGACGCGGCGGCTGTTCGCGGTCCCGCAGCACCCGTACACACGGATGTTGCTCGCCGCCGTTCCGGATCTCGCGATGACGGGAAAGGCACGCACGGCGGTGGCGGGCGAAGTTCCGAATCCGCTCGACCCGCCGTCCGGATGCGTATTCCATCCCCGCTGTCCTCACGCGAATGATCGTTGCCGTCGCGAGGTTCCGCTTCTGCTCGGAGTCGAAGGCGGCGGCTTCGTCGCGTGCCACGCGGTCGCCGAGCAGCGATTGCCGCCGGCCTCGGTGGTGGTCAAGGCAGCGATTGCAGACGCGTCGCGCGGTTCCGTTCAGTTATAATTTACGTTTTTTGGCGGCGGTAGCACCGCTTGCGGCCTGCAATTGCAGGTCGCTCTCGCGGTAACGACACCAAAACTCCAGACGCCGGCTCCGCTGCCCACGTTCCCAGGTTCGCCTTGCGCCTCAGCCAGATCAAGCTCGCCGGGTTCAAGTCGTTTGTCGATCCGACGACGCTCGGCACGCCGGGCCGGCTCGTCGGCATCGTCGGCCCCAACGGCTGCGGCAAGTCGAACATCGTCGACGCGATTCGTTGGTGCCTCGGCGAACAGAGCGCCAAGCACCTGCGCGGCCGCGCCATGGAAGACGTGATCTTCAACGGCTCGGAGTCGCGCGGTCCGAACGGCGTCGCAGAGGTCACGCTCACCTTCGACAACACGAACCCCGAGTACGCCGAAACGCTGCCGCCCGAGTACAAAGACTATCCGGAAATCGCCGTGACGCGCCGGCTCTTCCGGGACGGCACCAGCGAGTACATGCTCAATAAGACGCAAGTGCGTCTGCGCGACGTGACCGAGCTATTTCTGGGCACGGGCGTCGGCACCAAGGCTTACTCGATCGTCGAGCAGGGTCGCATCGGCCAGATCGTGAGCTCGCGCCCGGAAGATCGGCGTCTGTTCATCGAGGAGGCGGCGGGCGTCACCAAGTACAAGCAGCGCCGCAAGCAAGCCGAGCGCAAGATGGAGCTCACGCGGCAGAACCTGCTGCGCATCACCGACATCGTGTCGGAAATCGACCGCTCGCGC
>DASSGI010000016.1:0-2463 GCA_035857655.1 Casimicrobiaceae bacterium
CAGAGTCGTCGACAACGCGGAGATCCTGAAGCCGGCGACGCGCGAGCGCATTGCTGCGCTCGCAAAGGCGCACGAGGACAAGACGACCGATCAGATCGCGGTGCTCACGATCCCGACGCTTGGCGGCGAAAGCGTCGAGGAGTTCGCGGTCCGCGTGTTCGAAGCGTGGAAGCTCGGGCAGAAGGGGAAGGACAACGGCGTTCTGGTCGTCGTCGCACCGAAGGATCGCAAGTTGCGAATCGAGGTCGGCTATGGTCTCGAGGGAACGCTGCCCGACGTCGCCGCGAGCCGCATCATCCGCAACGTGATGACGCCGGCGTTCAAGAACGGCGACTTCGACGGCGGGATCGAGCAGGGCGTGGCCGCGATCGTCGCGCAGCTCGAGGGTCAGGCCACGACCGCGGGGACGACCGCGTCGTTCGCCGATACGTCGACGAGCAACGAGGGAAAGTCCGCGTTCAAGATGGAGGGACCGGACATTCCGTGGTACATGCGGATCCTTCTCGGCTGCTTCATCTTCGGGGTCATCGGCATCTTCACCGTCATCGGCGTGATGACGCCCGGCATGGGATGGTTCCTGTATGTCTTCCTGATCCCGTTCTGGGCGATGTTCCCGATCATCGTCATCGGGCCGAAGGCGACCGTCGGCGTGCTCGCGCTGTACGTGATCGGCTACCCGATCGCGAAGCTCATCCTCGCGCGCCAGCCGTGGTATGCGAAAGCCGCGGCGGAGATCAAGGCGAAGGGAACGACGACGATCGGCGGCATGGTCATCACATCGGGAGGATCGTCGTCGTCGAGCAGCGGCAGCAGCAGCGGCGGATTTTCGGGCGGCGGCGGCAGCTCGGGCGGCGGTGGCGCGTCGGGAAGCTGGTGATGCGCATTTGGTCGGAGCGTCGCAGCGAGCGACCGCGGGCGTCGGAGGGCGCTCGAGGCGCGTATAATTCGCCTTTACGTCCCTTGCGCCGGACATGTCGCAACTCCTGACGCTGCGCGGGCGCCACGCGCTGTCTCCGTTCCGCGTAGCCAAGCTCGAAGCCGCGCTCGCCGCTTCCCGACCCGATCACGCTGTCTCCCGGATCTCCTCGACCTACTGGCACTTCGTCGAGGTTGCGCGAAACCTCACGCCGGCCGAGCTCGCAACGCTCGAGCGTCTTCTCGCTTACGGAGCGCACGACACCGAAAGCGCGGGCGGCGGCGAGCCGTTCATCGTCGTGCCGCGTCCGGGAACCGTTTCGCCGTGGTCGTCGAAGGCGACCGACATCGCCCGTAACTGCGGGCTCGACGCGGTCGTCCGCATCGAGCGCGGCGTCGGATATCGTGTCGCAACGCGCGAGGGCGGACCGCTCCCGGCCGAAGATCGCGCCGTCCTGCTGCCGCTCATCCACGACCGAATGACCGAAGCGGTGCTGCCGCACCTCGAGGATGCGCAAGTTCTCTTCGAGCATGTCGCGCCGCGGCCGATGGCGACGATCCCGCTGCTCGCGCAAGGGCGCTCGGCGATCGTCGAGGCGAACGCAACGCTTGGCCTCGCGCTCGCGGCCGACGAGATCGACTATCTCGAAGCGAATTTCCGACGGCTCGGCCGCGACCCGACCGACGTCGAGCTGACGATGTTCGCGCAGGCGAACTCCGAGCATTGCCGGCACAAGATCTTCAATGCCGACTGGTGGATCGACGGCGCGAAGGAGCCGCGGAGTCTCTTCGCGATGATCCGGCACACGCACGCGACGAGCCCGCAGCGCACGATCGTCGCGTACGCCGACAACGCGGCCGTGATGGAAGGCGCGACGGTGCGCCGGTTCTATCCCGATGCCAAGGGGCGGTACGCTGCGCGCACGGAGCGGACGCACACGCTGATGAAGGTCGAGACGCACAACCACCCGACGGCGATCGCGCCGTTTCCGGGCGCGGCGACCGGTTCCGGCGGCGAGATTCGCGACGAGGGTGCGACCGGACGCGGCGCGAAGCCGAAAGCGGGCCTCACCGGCTTTACGACGTCGCATCTGCGATTGCCGGGATTGCCGCAGCCGTGGGAAGCATCGATCGGCAAGCCCGAGCGCATCGCGTCGGCGCTCGACATCATGCTGCAGGGGCCGATCGGCGGCGCGTCGTTCAACAACGAGTTCGGGCGGCCGAACCTGCTCGGATACTTCAGGACGTTCGAGCAGCAATTCGACGGCGAGTGGCGCGGCTATCACAAGCCGATCATGATCGCCGGAGGGCTGGGCAACATTCGCGCCGACCATACGGCGAAGCGCGCGCTGGAAGACGGAGCGCTGTTGATTCATCTCGGCGGTCCGGGAATGCTGATCGGGATGGGCGGCGGCGCCGCATCGTCGATGGCGACCGGCGCCAATACTGCGGAGCTCGACTTCGATTCGGTCCAGCGGGCCAACGCGGAGATCCAGCGGCGTGCGCAGGAAGTGATCGACCGCTGTTGGCAGCTCGGTGCGGCGAACC
>DASSGI010000017.1:0-4077 GCA_035857655.1 Casimicrobiaceae bacterium
GCGGACGGAGTTTTGTTCGTCGGCAGCTGGGACAGCTATTTTTACGCGATCGACGCTGCGACGGGGAAAGAGAAGTGGAAATTTCACGGCGGCGAGGATCCGATGATCCACAACCAGGTCGGATTCCAGTCGTCGCCGGCGGTCGTCGATGGGGTCGTCTACACCGGATGCCGCGACTCGAACCTCTATGCGCTCGATGCGGCGACCGGTCGCGAAAAGTGGCGCTTCAACAACAGCGGAAGCTGGGTGATCACCTCGCCTGCAGTCACGAACGGCAAGGTGATCTTCGGCACCTCCGACACGAGCCTCTATCTCGTCGCCGACGCCGAGACTGGGAAACCGCTGATCGAGCAGAAGGGGAAAGCGTTCGTGTTCTCTTCGCCGTCGGTCGCCGGCAGCGTCGTCTTCGTCGGCGTGCTCAACGGAACGCTCGAAGCGCGCGACGTCGCGAGCGGCGAGCTCCTGTGGGAGTTCCAGACCGAGACATCGCGACAGAACAAGGGCTGGGTGCTCACCTCGGAGCGCAGGTTCAACGGACCGATGCTCTTCCGGTCGACGTGGCGCGAAGCGCCGATCGTCGCAGCGGATCGCCAGTTCGCGATCGGCGCGATCTTTTCGTCGCCGCTCGTCGTCGGCGGCGTCGTCTACGTCGGCAGCACCGACGGCAACCTGTACGCGCTGGAGTAGACAAGCAAGGTCCGTGGCACAATCGGCCGATGTCCGACTTCGATCTCCGCGGCCTCGACAACCCGTTCTGGACGTGCCTCGCAACGCGGCACGCACACCTCGCGCAGGGCGATACGCTCGCGCGCCGCTACTCACCCGAGATTTCGGTGCTCGCCGGAGTCTCTGGAAGCGCACCCGCCAACGTCGCCGCGCTGAGCTCGCTCGTCGATGTCGGCGACGAGATCGTCCTCGTCGGCGTGGATATCCCGAAGCTCCCATCGACCTGGGAGACGCTGCACACGATGAAGCTCACGCAAATGCTGCGTCCCGGGCGGACGCCGCTGCCTAAAGACGACGAAATCGTCGCGACACTCGGACCGAACGACGTGCCCGAAATGGCAGCGCTCGTCGAGCTCACGCATCCGGGGCCATTTCGCCCGCGAACGATCGAGCTCGGCACCTACATCGGCATTCGCGAGCGTGGACGCCTCGTTGCGATGGCCGGCGAGCGGACGTGGATCGGCGATTTTCGAGAGGTGAGCGCGATCTGCACGCACCCCGACGCGCAGCGCCGAGGTCATGCGCGAGCGCTGATCGCGCGCGTCGTCAACCGCATGCTTCGCGCCGGTCAGACGCCGTACCTGCACGTCGACAGCACCAACGCGGTGGCGATCGACGTGTATCGCCGTCTCGGCTTCGCCCCGCGAACGGAGTTTCCTGCGCTGTTCGCGAAACGAATCGGTTAGCGCGGTCGCGCTCCGTCGTTCGCCGACAGGGAGATCTTCGGGTGCCGCATGCTAAGCGGCGTTGGCGAGCGAAGCGGCGTGCGCGCGCTGGCGAATCAGGATCGCTTCGGCGCTCGCGAGCTCCGCCGGCGTCAGCGCCTCGAGCCAGCGCATCTCCCCGGCGACGAGCGCACCCACGGCGACGCCGTCGCGATAGAGCACGCGGTTTGCGGTGAGCGCGGGTATCTTTGTCCCGGGAAGCACGGTGCCGACGAGGTTCAACGGATCGGCGGCGCTGATCGCAACCCATTCGCCTGCGAGTGGCGCGCGGCGGGCGTCGCGCAACGCCTTGACGGCTTCGGGCAGCGCGTATTGCTCTCCGGAGAGGCCGGCGACGAACCGGCCGCCGCGAATATCGCCCCGTGCCTCGAGCCTGCGCAAGACGCGCAGCATCTCGCGCCACGGCGGAAGCCACGCGGATTCGCGCTGCAGGATCTTCCAGAACACGACGCCGTAGCGGCGCAGCAGCGCGTGGACGATCGGCTCGACGACCTGCGGATCGATTTCGGCGAAGCCGAGCGCAGCGCTCTCCGCGACCGCTTCACGCTTGCGCAGCGCCCAACGGCCGGCATCCTCGATGCCGAACAGCGCACGCCGATGCCGGCGACCGCCGGCACCGAACGGGCGCCGCTTCTCCGACGGGGTGATCAGTGCGCGCAATCCGGCGAAGCTGTCGGATGTCGCGACTCCGAGCGCGACCAGCTCCGCGAGCGCTTCTTCGACCTGAGTGCGCAGAAGTCCGGTCCCGTCGACGATCTCGTCGTAGAACGACGCGCCGTGCTGGCGCAGATGATTGACGACCGCCTGCGCGCGGCCGCTCAGCGCGATCGGCAACGCCGATGGCGCCGGTGCGACGCGATGCCAGAGTGCAGCGGCGCGGCGCGGCAGCAGCGTGACCGGTGTCGTGCGTATCGGCGCCGCGTGGCTCGAGCTTGCCGTGGCGGCAGGAGGGGTCAGGCGCGTCCACACCGCGCGGCCGGACAGGCAAAGATCGTCGAGCCACGTCATGTCGTAGGCATCGAGCCGCGCGGGCAGGAGCTCGGATTCCCAGGCTGCGACGGGCGCTTCGAATCCTTGCAGCTGGCTGATCACGACGTCGAGCGCGTCGGGGCCTTCTCTGCGCTCGTTGGGAACGAGATGCTGCCAGCGGAACAGGAAGCGCATGAAGTCCCGTGTGCCGACCGGCTCGATCTCCTGGCGGAGCCGCGCGACCGTGTAGCGATGGATGCGGGCAAGGAGCGCGCGGTCGCACCATTCCTTCGGTGGTCCGGATGGTGTGAACGCGCCTGCAATCGCAACGCCCTGTGCTGCGAGCGACTCGAGGGCGACCTCGACGTCGCCGATCGGAACGCCGATCGATGCGGCGATCGAATCGCTCGCGACGGGTCCCAACCCTTCGAGCCGCGAGCGCACGACTTCGACGAGCGCGGACTCGCGCGTCCACGCGCGACGCGCGAATTCGTCGGGGACGGCGATCGGCGGGCTCGTCGTGAGCGCACCGGCGACGGAGCGCAGCTGCGGCAAGCGCTCGGCGGCAACCCAGATGTCGCAAGCGAGAGCGCCGGCGGCGCTCGCCGCCGATGGAACTGCCGGCATCGAAGCGCGCGTCGCGCGGCCGGCGCGTGCGAGCTCGTCGAGATAGCCTGCCCAGCGCTCGTTGCTTGCAACCTCGGCCGGCGTGACGAACGCGAGACCGAGCAGCGCGTCGTGCATTTCGTCGGCGTTTTCCGGAACGGGCCACGCCTCGCTGCGCACGCGCTCGATCGCTGCGGCATCGAGCGCGCCGAGCGTGGCCGCCTGCTCCTGGTCGAGCCAGCGGCGCGCCATCACCGCCTGCGTGCGGCGCTCCTCGAGCGGCGCGTCGTCGAGATATGCGTAAGGCCGCGCCGTCAGGATCTCGAGCGCGAGCGGCGAGGGCGATGCGAGCTCGCGAGCGACGATCCGGATCTCACCCGACTCGATTCGGCGAAGGAGACGCTCGAGCCCTTCGATGTCCATCGCCTCGTACAGGCAGTCGTGGACGACCTGGCGCACGAGCGGATGGTCGGGTATCTCGCGTTCGCCCGTGAGGTTCTCGGCGCACGCGATCTGATCGGGGAACACCGCCGCGATCAGGTCTTCGGCGCGCATTCTTTGCAATGGGGCCGGCACTTTCTTGCCGCCGCGAAAGCGCGGCAGCGCAAGTGCGATCCCGGCGACCCAGCGCCAGCGCGCCGCGAACATTGGCGCATCGAGCATCGCCTGCACGAGCACGTCGCGCACCGTGTTCGAGTTGAGATAGCGCGCGACGGCGGCAAGCTCGAAGCTGTGGCTCGTCGACAGCGATAGAACGATCGCATCCTCCGTGGCCGCGGCCTGGAGCTCGAAGTTGAACTTCCGGCAAAAGCGCTTGCGCAGCGCGAGCCCCCAGGCGCGGTTCAGCCGGCTTCCGAACGGCGAATGGATGACGAGCTGCATCCCGCCCGACTCGTCGAAGAAGCGCTCGAAGACGATTGTCGAGTGCGTCGGCATCGTGCCGAGCGCGGCGCGTCCGGTCGCGAGGTACTCGACGAGCTGCGTCGCCGCGTCGGCGGCGATCCCCGGGGCCTCGCCGAGGGATGCGACCGCGGCCGAAGGCTCGCCTGCC
>DASSGI010000018.1:0-5862 GCA_035857655.1 Casimicrobiaceae bacterium
ATGAGCCGCCACTTGCGCGCGATGCGCGCGGCGACGGTGGCAAGCGGATCGGCTTCGTGCTTGAGCTCCGCGAGCTCTTCGTGTACGTCGCGCATGAATGCGTGGAAGTGGACACGCACCTTGCGCTTGATCGCGACCGTCGAAAAGAACGCGTCCATCAGGAAGCTCTTCCCGCGCCCGACTCCGCCGAAGAGGTAGACGCCGCGCGGGACCGGCGGCGGCGAGAAGAGCTTCTTCAGCGTCGAGCGCCGCGCGGCGCGGAATGCCTCGAGCTCCGTCGCCAGCTGCTGCAGGCGCTCGAGCGCGGCGATCTGCGCATGATCGAGCGTCGTGCCGCGCGCCGCGAGAATCGGATCGACCCACGCGACGAGGGCTCCCTCGCGCCGGCCGATATCGACGGGAACATCAGCGTCGTTCATCGACCGCAAGCTTAGCAGCGATCCGGCGTCGCGTTCGCTCGCGATGCGCGTTGTGATGCGGCTTCCCGCCCTCAGGCGGGCGGCCCGGGCCGTCAGAGATTGAGCGTCCGCTTGTCGACCGCCAGCGCCGCCTCTTTCGTCACCTCGGACAACGTCGGGTGCGCGTGAACGATCCGCGCAAGGTCCTCGCTCGCGGCGCCGAATTCCATTGCGACGACGCCTTCCGCGATCAGCTCCGAGACGAACGGTCCGATTGCGTGCATCCCGAGGATGCGATCGGTCGCTGCATCGGCGAGGATCTTGACGAACCCCGTCGTGTCGCCGAGCGCCCGCGCACGTCCATTCGCGGAAAACGGAAAGCTGCCCGCGCGATAGGCAACGCCGGCGGCCTTCAATTGCTGCTCGGTCTGGCCGACCCACGCGATTTCGGGCCACGTGTAGATCACCCATGGCACCGTGTTGAAGTCGACGTGGCCATGCTGGCCTGCGATCCGCTCGGCGACGGCGACCGCCTCCTCCTCCGCCTTGTGCGCGAGCATCGGTCCGCGGACGACGTCGCCGATCGCCCAGATTCCCTGGAGGTTCGTCCGGCAGTCACCGTCGACGACGACGAAGCCGCGCTCGTCGAGCTGCAGGCCGACCGCTTGCGCATTGAGGCCCGCGGTATGGGGAACACGCCCGATCGACACGATCAGGCGCTCGAAGGTCTTCGTCTGCTGCTTCCCGGCCGAGTCCGTGTACTCGACGGTGACGTCCTCTGCGCCGGTCGTGACCTTGGTGATCGCAACACCGGTCTCGATCGCGAGCCCCTGCTTCGCGAAGACGCGCTTCGCTTCCTTCGCGATCGCCTCGTCGGCGGCGCCGAGGAACGCGGGTAGCGCCTCGAGCACCGTGGTCTGCGCGCCCAGCCGCCGCCAGACGCTCCCCATCTCGAGTCCGATCACGCCGGCGCCGACCACGCCGAGGCGCGCCGGGACTTCGGTGATCGCGAGCGCACCGTCGTTGTCGAGAACGCGCACGTTGTCGAATGCGACGCCGGGGAGCGCGCGCGGCTTCGAACCCGTCGCCACGATGACCTGCTTCGCGCTCAACGTCGCCGCGTTCGCGCCGTCGACGCGAATTTCCCAACCGGCCGCCGCGCTCCCGCCCGCAAACGATCCGAGACCGTGGAAGAACGCGATCTTGTTCTTCTTGAAGAGGTAGAGAATCCCGTCGTTGTTCTGCGCGACGACTTTCTCCTTGCGCGCCAGCATTCTCTTGACGTCGATCGCGAGACCCTTGACGTCGATGCCGTGGTCGGCGAACGCGTGCCCGACCTGGTCGTAGTGCTCGGACGACTGGAGCAGCGCCTTCGAAGGAATGCAGCCGACGTTCGTGCACGTGCCGCCGGGCGCAGGTTTTCCGCCGGCGCGCGTCCAGTCGTCGACGCACGCTGTCTTGAATCCGAGCTGAGCGCAGCGGATCGCAGCGGTGTAACCGCCAGGGCCCGCGCCGATCACGACGACATCGAATTGTTCAGGCATGTTGTTCCCTATTCGACCCCGCGGCTGCGCGGCCCGATGGCTTTGTCGCTGCTCGCTCGGGGGCTCGCTGGACCTCCATGTACTATCTCGCCCCCTCGCTGCGCGGCTTCGCGCCCTCGGACCGCTCGCTCGCTCCCCACATGCGAAGGAAACCGGCGCCCGCGCTCAACCGTCTCGAACCTCAGACGAACAAGCCGCCCCTGCTCACAAATCCAATAGCATTCGCGCCGGGTCTTCCAAAGCTTCCTTGATGGCGACGAGCGACAGCACCGCTTCGCGGCCGTCGATAATCCGGTGGTCGTACGACTGCGCAAGATAGTTGATGGGACGAACGACGACCTGGCCGTTCTCGACGACCGCGCGGTCGCGCGTCGCGTGCACGCCGAGGATCGCCGATTGCGGCGGGTTGATGATCGGCGTCGAGAGCATCGATCCGAACACGCCGCCGTTGCTGATCGTGTAGGTGCCTCCGGTCAGTTCCTCGACGGTGAGCTTGCCGTCCTGCGCGCGCTTGCCGAAGTCGGCGATCTGCGCTTCGATCTCGGCGACCGACAGTTGGTCCGCATCGCGAATGATCGGCACGACGAGTCCCCGCGGACTGCCTACCGCGATCCCGATGTCGAAATAGCCGTGGTAGACGATGTCGGCGCCGTCGATCGACGCGTTGACCGCCGGAAACTTCTTGAGCGCGTGCACCGCCGCCTTGACGAAGAAGCCCATGAAGCCGAGCTTGACGCCGTACTCCTTCTCGAACTTGTCCTTGTAGCGGTTGCGCAGCTCGATCACCGGCTGCATGTTGACTTCGTTGAACGTCGTCAGAATCGCGGCCGTCGACTGCGACTGGACGAGCCGCTCGGCAACGCGCTGCCGCAACCGCGACATCGGCACGCGCTGCTCGGGACGCTGCGACAACGCGACGGACGCCGGTACGCCCGCAGGGCGCGGCGGCGCAGGCGGTGGCGTGGCAGGCGCGCGCGCTGCCGGCGCGGGCGCTTCGGCTCTCGGCGCAGCCATCGCCGCGGCGACGTCGCCCTTGGTGATCCGGCCGCCGCGTCCCGTTCCCTGAACATCGGCAGGGCTCAGGCCTGCGTCGGCCATCATCTTGCGCGCAGCGGGAAGCGCGGTTCCGGCGGATGGCGTAGCCGCGGCTGGTGCGGGCGCCGCGGGTGCGGTCGTGGCCGCCGGCGGCGCCGCTTGCGCCGGGGCTTGTGCGGCAGACGGCGGCGCCGCTGCCGCTGCGGGTGCCGATGCCGCGGCTGCGGCTGCCTCGCTGTCGAGCACCGCAATCACTTCCTGTCCGGCGACCGTTGCGCCGTCGCCTTTACGAATCTCGGCGAGCACGCCGGCGACGGGCGCGGGGAGCTCGAGCACGACCTTGTCGGTCTCGACGTCGACGAGGTTCTCGTCGCGCGAGACCGCCTCGCCGATCTTCTTGTGCCAGTTGACGAGCGTCGCCTCGGCGACCGACTCGGGGAGCTGCGGAACCTTGACTTCGACGCGCATGGTGAGATCCGCCTCAGTTTTGGACGCGCTCGCCGTCGCTCAGCTTCTCTGCGAACGCGTCCCCGACGAGTTGCTTTTGCTGCGCCAGGTGCTTCGACATGTAGCCGACCGCCGTCGATGCCGACACCGGCCGCCCCGCGTACGCGACCGTCTGCCCTGCCAGCGAATCGGCGCGGAAATACTCGCGCAGCCGGTACCACGCGCCCTGGTTCTGCGGCTCCTCCTGGCACCAGACGACCTCGCGCGCCTTCGGGAATTGCGCAACCGCGGCATTGAATTCCTCGTGCGGGAACGGATACTGCTGCTCGAGGCGAATGATCGCGACGTCGGTGATCGAGCGCTCGCGGCGGTGCGCGAGCAGCTCGTAGTACACCTTGCCGCTGCACGCGATCACGCGCTTCACCTTTGCGGCGTCGAGCTTCTCGATCTCGGGAATCACGTTCTGGAAGCGCCCGTCGGCGAGGTCGTCGAGCGTCGAGACCGCCTCCTTGTGCCGCAGCAGGCTCTTCGGGCTGATCACGATCAGCGGACGCCGATAGGGACGAAGCATCTGGCGGCGCAGCAGGTGATAGATCTGCGCCGGCGTCGTCGGCACGCAGACCTGCATGTTGTGCTCGGCGCAGAGCTGCAGGTAGCGCTCGGGACGCGCCGACGAGTGCTCGGGCCCCTGCCCTTCGTAGCCGTGGGGCAGCAGCATCACGAGGCCGCAGATGCGACCCCATTTCGCTTCGCCGGATGCGATGAACTGGTCGATCACGACTTGAGCACCGTTCGCGAAATCGCCGAACTGCGCCTCCCAGAGCACGAGGCGCAGCGGATCCGACGTCGTGTAGCCGTATTCGAAGCCGAGCACCGCGTTCTCGGTGAGCACCGAGTCGATCACTTCGAAATCCGGCTGTCCGTCTTTCACGTGCTCGAGCGGAATCCACGTGCCGGAGTCCCACTTCTCGCGACTCTGGTCGTGGAGCACCGCATGTCGGTGCGAGAACGTGCCGCGGCCCACGTCCTGGCCGGAAAGGCGCACGCCGTAGCCGCTGTTGAGGAGCGTCGCGTAAGCGAGCGTCTCGCCCATCCCCCAGTCGAGCGGCATCTTGCCCTCGCCCATCGCGCGGCGATCGGCGATCACGCGCTCGACGCGCGGATGCAGCTTGAAAGCTTCCGGAATCTCGGCGAGTCGCTTCGACAGCGCCTTGAGCGTTTTCAGCGGAACCTTCGAGTCGTAAGGCTTGCGCCAGTCGCCGGGATTCGCGAACGGAGTCCAGTCGATCGTTTGCGGCGGTTTGTAATTCGACAGAATCGTCGTGTTCGTGTGCAGGCCCTTGTCCATCGCGTTGCGGTAGGTCGCGATCATCGCGTCGGCCTCGTCGGCCTTCACGACGCCCGCGGCGATCAGCTGGTCGGCGTAGATCTTCCGCGTTCCCGGGTGCTGGTTGATCTTCTTGTACATCAACGGCTGCGTGACCATCGGCTCGTCGGCCTCGTTGTGGCCGAGGCGACGGAAGCAGACGAGATCGATGAAGACGTCGCGATGGAACTGCTGGCGGTAGTCCATCGCGATCTCCATCGCGAGCAGGCACACTTCCGGATCGTCGCCGTTCACGTGCAGGATCGGCGCCTCCGCCATCTTCGCGATGTCGGTGCAGTAGAGCGTCCCGCGCGTGTCGCGGGGATCGGACGTCGTGAATCCGATCTGGTTGTTGATGACGAGGTGGATCGTGCCGCCGGTATAGAAGCCGCGCGTCTGCGCCATGTTCAGGACTTCCTGCAGGATGCCTTGGCCGGCGACCGCCGCGTCGCCGTGAATCAGCACCGGCAGCACCTGATCGCCTTTGCCGTCGTGACGGCGGTGCTGCCGCGCACGCACCGACCCTTCGACGACCGGATCGACGATCTCGAGGTGCGACGGGTTGAACGCAAGCGTGAGGTGCATCGGTCCACCGGGTGTGACGACGTCCGACGAAAATCCCTGGTGGTACTTGACGTCGCCGGCGGAGAGCTCCTGCACGCTCTTGCCCTCGAACTCCAGGAACAGATCGGCGGGCATCTTGCCGAGCGTATTGACGAGCACGTTGAGCCGGCCGCGATGCGCCATGCCGATCACCGTTTCCTGGATCCCCGCGGCGCCCGCGCGCTGGATCAGGTGATCGAGCATCGGAATCATCGTGAGCCCGCCCTCGCCAGAGAAGCGCTTCTGGCCGACGTATTTGGTGTGCAGGTATTTCTCCAGGCCCTCGGCCTGGGTCAGCAGTTCCAGCGTGTGCTTGCGTTCCTGCGCGCTCAGGCCGTAGCGGCCGCCGGCCGCTTCCAGGCGCTCGTGCACCCAGCGCCGCTGCGTGGCGTCGGAAATGTGCATGAACTCGGCGCCGATCGAGCTGGCGTAGGTCGCCTTGAGCAGCGCGATCAGGTCTTTCAGCTTG
>DASSGI010000019.1:0-3575 GCA_035857655.1 Casimicrobiaceae bacterium
AGGCGGCCATGGCGCTCCTGGCGGACAGGGACATTGTGCACCCAACGCGAGCCGGCTGGCGCTACCCGTGCGTCGCGCATCAGACAAGCGAATCCTACCCACGAATCAGCCGCAGCCCGACGATGGGTCAGCGCGCGACGGGCGATGCTCACTACATCGATGCCCGCTCCCTGAATATCGTGGTTCGCTCCCTCCTGCTCTGCATGGTTTTCTGCGCCTGCGCTTCCGCGGCTGTTACGGGAAACGCAACGGAGATTCACAAATGCGTGACCCCGACAGGCATCTCCTACCAGGGAGCGCCGTGCAGCGGCGAGGAAATGCCGGTGCCGATGGTGATCGCCCGGGCAGCGGAAACGCCTTCCCGGATAACCGCCCGTGCGATGAACGAAACCGCGTTGGGCGTCCCGAACGACGTCACCGCGCGCTCGGCGAACGACGTTGCGTCGGAGGCCGCGAACGATTCCGCCGCGCGCGGCGCGCCTCGCTGCGATCCGAGACCGCGGGAGCCGAAGCGCCTACCCTGGCGCCAGGCGACCATCTGCATCGGGATGACCGACGACGAAGTGCTGAATCTGCCGGGATGGGGCCGGCCGGCGAAGATCGTCCGGACGCGCGCGCCGCGCGAGTGGCGCGAGCAGTGGTTCTACGACACGCGTTTCGCGTCCCCGCGACAGTTGTTCTTCGTCAACGGCACGTTGGCCACGGTCGAAAGAGAGTTCGCGGAAACGCCTGGCGGACAGATCGTCGGGCTCGGTAGCGCTCTCGACGCCGCGCGTACCGCCACGAACTGAGCGTCGCCATCATCGTTTCGCGGAAACCGGCCACGTTTCGTTCGCATGGCGCAGCAGCCGCGGATCGCTGCGACACCGGGTCGCGAAGTCTCGCACCTCCGGCGAGCGCCATGCCTCGCGGTAGGCGTGCCAGGCGTCTTCGAGCGAATCGGTGCGCAGGTCTGCCGGCGAGAACGGCAAGGCGTTCAAGAGCTTGACCTTGCCGTTCGGCACGACGAGCAGCATCGCCTGCGGATGCTCGAGCCGAGTCTCGATCTCGGTCACGATGTCCCACGGGTAGATCGACAGCGCGGTCGTTGCAGACGTTGCGGCCGCGCGCTCGCGCAGCGAGTCGACGGCGCGCGCCCAGTCGTCGGCCGAGCAGGCGATCGCGTCCCAGTCCGCCGCCGCGCGGCCGATGCGCATCAGCGGGCCGCTGACGAAGGCAGTACATCCGAGGCTCGCGGCGAGATCGAACGCTGCGACGATCTCGTGCAGATTGTGCCGCGTCGGAACGAAGACGAGCTGCGGCGGCAGGCCGCGCGCGACAAGGCGCTCGATCGCCGAGACCGCCGCGTCGAAGCTCGATCCCGGCCGCACGCGCTGATGCGTGGCTGCGCTCGCGCCGTCGACCGAAATCTGGATGCAGTCGACGGAGAGCGCGGCCAACCGCTCTGCCGCCTTGTCGTCGATACGGCTGCCGTCGGTCTCGATCTTGATCGCGATGCCGGCCGACGCAAGGACGTCGAAGATGTCCCAGCAATGCGTAACCCCGAGCGGTTCGCCGCCGCCGAACGCGACGTACGGAATGCGGAAGGCGGCGATGCGCTGCGCAAGCCCGAGCGCCTCGTCGCGCGCGAGCTCGTCGCGCCACGCCTTATCGGGACCGGATTCCTCGCAGCAGGCGATGCACCGTGCGCTGCAGCGGTTCGTCAGTTGCCAGGCAAGAAAAAGAGGCGCCCGGTACTCATCGACCGAGCGCCCCTGCATCGTGGATCAGTTGCGAATTTCAGGTGAAGCGGATGTACGGCTGCGCCATCACCTGCTCGGACACGTCCTCGAGCTTGGGCGTCTCCCATGCCCGCTTCTGGACCGGCGCCGTGCTTTCGGTCTTCGGCTGGTCGACGGTCTTCGCGGTTACGACGGACAGTTCATGCTCGTTCATCGTCTCTCCTTCAGGTCACGCGAGCGGCGGCCGACAGCAACCGCCACGTGTTGGCTTGCGCGTGACGCGAACGATCGCCGATCGCATCGCGCACAGCCGCAAGCACTGTATCACTCCTCCAAGCGCTCCGGTAGGCCTCCCATGCGTTCGCCAGCGAATCCTTGCGCAGGTCCGCGCAGATATGGGGGAGCGCGGCGGCGACCTTGACCCAGCCGTTGGGCAGCACGAGCAGCGTGGCCGGCGGCGTCGCGAGGCTGGCGCGCAGTCCTTCCTCGACGTCGAACGGAACGTGGCAGATTTCCATCGCGCCTTCGTGCAGCGCGGCCTTGCGCCGCAGCAGGATGCGGAAGTCGTCGTACTGCGCTTCCGTCGGCTCGAGCCTGGACCAGACGCGCACCGCGGTTCCGATGCGCATCAACCGACCGGAATTGAACCGGAATGCGCCGAGCGCCCGTGCTCGCTCGATGACGAGCGGGGCCTCGCCGATGTTGATCCGGGTCGGCGCAAACGTGACTTCGAGCGGCAGCCCGGCGTCTCGCGCCGCGCGGCAGGCGGCATGAGCCTTCGCGAGCGAGGCCCCGGGGCGCTGGCGCTCGTAGGTTGCCTGCGTATCGCCGTCGAGACTCACCTGCACCGATCGGATCGGCAGTCGCGCGAGCCTCTCGGCCACGGCGCCGTCGAAGCGCTGGCCGTTGGTTTCGATCTTGAGATGGACACCCGCCAGCCCCAGCCGTTCGGCGACCTCGAAGAAATGCGGAACGACGAGCGGTTCGCCGCCGCAGAGCATCACGTACGGAACGCCGCTTTCGACGATCTCGTCAGCAATGCGCATCGCTTCGCCCGCGTCGAGCTCGTCGGCGAGCTTCTTCCCGGGCGCGGATTCGGTGCAGCAATGGAGGCAACAGAGGTCACAGTCGCGCGTCAGCTGCCACGAGAGGAAGAGCGGCGCGGCGAGCTGATCGATCCGGTTCATGCGAGTAAGCGACATTTCACTCGGCTAGGAGCGGCGCGGAGGCCGCACGAGGGAGGTCATTTTGTCAACAATGTTGACAATCCTGGGACGCCCGAGACAAGGATGCCGGCGCTGAAGAGCAGCACCGCGACGAGATAGCAGGCGACGATCGCGCGCACCGCGGGTACGAACGCGCGGGGGGATTCGTAAGTCGTCCGCGCCGCGCGGCCGCTCTTCACGAGTAGCGGCACCGCAAGCAGCGCAGCGAGCGAGGCCACGGGAAAGAGGCCGAGCGCGACACCGATCGGCACGACGGCAAGCCCGGCTCCCGCGAGCGCAAGATAGAGCACGACTGCGCGCCTGCGGCCGAGCCGCACCACGAGGTTGCGCTTCCCGACCAGCCGATCCTGGTGGAAGTCGGGGATCGCGTTGACCACGGCGAGCGCCATGATCAGGCATCCCGGCACGAGCGACGCGAAAAGCGCCTGCCACGACACCGTCCGCGCGTGCAGGTACACGCTCCCGAGCACCATCCACGGGCCGTACGAGAGCGCGATCACGAGCTCCCCGAGCCCGCGATAGGCCCAGCGTATCGGCGGCGCAACATAGAAGATCGCTGCCGCGCCGCCCAGCAGCGCGAACGCGAGAATCGGCCAGCCGCCGGTCCGCGTGAGATGAACGCCGACGG
>DASSGI010000020.1:0-3749 GCA_035857655.1 Casimicrobiaceae bacterium
GAACAGCTCCAGCGCGAGAAGGCCGAGCGTGAAAAGCGCGAGGCCGAACAGCGCGAGGCCGAGAAGAAGAAGCTCGCGGAGCAGCGCGAAGCCGAGAAGAAGAAGCAGGCCGAGCAGCAGCGCCGCGTCGCGGAAGCGCGCGAGAGGCAGACTCGCGAGGCCGACGCGCTCAAAGCACAGGCGGAACGCGAGCAGGCAACGCGCGTCGCACAGCAAAGAGCGCAGGCCGACGCGGCGGCGACCGCGCGGGCCGAGGCCGACTACATCCGACGGATCCAGGCGAAGATCAAAGGTAACGTCGTGCTTCCGCCCGAACTGCCGGGCAACCCCGAGGCGATTTTCGAGGTCGTGCAGTTGCCGACGGGCGAGATCATCGACGCCTCGCTGAAGAAGTCGAGCGGGGTGCGCGCGTACGACGATGCCGTGCAGCGCGCGATTCTCAAATCCTCGCCGCTGCCGCGCCCCGATCGCCCGGAGCTCTTTCAGCGGACGCTGACGCTCAAGTTCCGGCCGCTCGACTAGTCGGTGCGGCCGACCGAACCCGGCTAACTTTCCGTCGGTCGCTTGTCCAGAATCTGGAACGCCGCCCAGCTCCACTCGGCGCGCTGCTCGACGAGGTGGCGGAGCGCAATCGTGTAGATCGAGTGTCCCGTCGCGAGGATGATCTGCCGGCCGTCCGCGTACTCGGACGTCGGAACGATGAGCGTCTTCACGGCGAGAGGCTTTTCGGGGCGCGACGGCGGCGGCAGATAGAGCGCTTCGAAGCGAGCGCCCATCGTAGAGACGTCGACGCCGTTCACGACGATACCGAGGTCATCCTTGGCGGCGCGCTTTGCATGAACGGTAATGGGGACGATCCGCTCGGCGATGATCGAGACTCCCGCCTCGACTTCCTCGTTCGACACCTTGTTCAGCCGGCGCACGGCGCCCAGCACCCAGTCGCTCGCGTCCGATTGGCGAACCGCGACGAGCGCGCCGAGAACGAGACTCTGGCCGATGCCGCCCGAGGCGGCGATCCGCAGCCCGGCGACGCTGCGGTCCTTCACCTGCCAGCCGGGATCGGCGAAGGATCCGATCGAGACCGCCAGCGAATCGTTCTCCTCGGGGGCCCGCGGCTTGGAGCGAGGGCTGTCGGCGACGGCAAAGACTTCGATCTGCTCGGATCCCGCATCGGGATCGTTGGCGGGCTCCGGCGTATCCCTGGACGTGAGCTCTGCGCAGATGCGCGCGAGTCCGACGCGGACTTTCGCAGCGATCGTGATCGGGGTGCGCGGCGACCGACGCAGATCTCCGTGCAGGTTCGGCGCAACCACCGGCCGGATTTTCTCGAGGACGCCGATGCGCTGCATGGTGACAACGGCACCGTTGCCCGGCTCGCCGATTTCGGTCTGGCGCAGCGCGTGGATGGCGCGCTCGAGCTGGTCGAACAGCGGCGTCGTGTCCAGATAGCGAAGCATCGGACCCGATTCGCCGCCCGTACGGCGGATCAGGCCACGCTTGCCGGCGAGGTCGACATAGAACCCCTCGGTGCTTCGGGGCATCGTCTCGAACTCGAGCTTGCGCCCCCAGGCGCGCAGCTGCGCGCTCGCCCAGTCGATCTCACTCGGCGTCAAATTACCGGTATTGAGCTGCTGGACGAGCAGAACGTAGGTGTACTCCTGCTCGGCGCTCCACTGCATGGCAGCCGTGCCGGAGCTCGGCAGAGCCACGGCCACGCCGTCGACGCCGAGCTCGGAGGCGCGCGCGTAGAGCTGGTGCAGACCCGTCCACTTCGCCGGAATCCAGCGCTCGTGACGAAAGACGCGGAGCTTCGCGTCGGTGCCGTGGTAGTGGAGCAGGCGCGCGAAAATCTGGGGCAGCAGCGCCTTCCAACGCGGATTTCCGGTCTCGGCAAGCGCTTTCTCGAGGCTCGCCTGGTACGCGTAGACGAACCCCTGCGAAAGCTCCTGCGCAGCCTGCCACGCACGGTCGGCGATGCGCGCCGCCTTGTCGTGGCTCTCGACATACTGCTTGATCATCTGCCGGCGATCGGAGCCGAGCGCGGAGTCCAGGAACTGGATCGCGGCGACGCGGTTCGGGTCGATGGGCCGCCGCGACTGTCGCATCTCGTCGAACACGCCCATTACGCGATGCTGGCGCTGCATGACGTCCAGCGTCGGCAAGTGCCGCAGCCAAGACGATACCGCCCGCGGCGCCTGAAGCGGGTCGGCGTCCTCCTTGGTTGGCGAGGTCAGGAATCCGAACATTCTCTACAAACAGTCAATTCGCTACGTTTGCCCCCAATGCCGCACCTCCCGGACGCTCCGGTGCTGCCGAGAACGGGGATGTCTACTCGCTACGGGTGCCCCGGGGCAGCCTGGCTTTCGTTGAAGTGTACATATAGCCCAATACCGTCGCCGATCAAATCCCGGGCCGGCTTCGGCTACAATTCAGCCAGGGGGCCCGTTGTATTCCCGTCTCTTCAGACTCGATCCCGACTACCCAACAATCCGCCATGTCGCATAACGATCGGCGCCGACACGTCACGTCGTCCAGGCGCGCCAAAGCTCGCATCGCCTTCGTCCTCGCCGCATTCGCCGTTGCCGCGCCGGTCTCGGCCCAGTCGCCCGGCAAGCCGCCTGCCGACAGTCCACCCGCTTCGTCCACTACAGCCAGCAAATTCGGTGCCAATGTGACAGACCTCAAAATCATCGACCAGAAACAGGGCGCGGGGGCCGAGGCAGTGGCCGGCAAAACCGTGATCGTTCACTACACCGGATGGCTCTACGATCCGGCGAACGCCGACGGCCATGGCAAGAAATTCGACAGCTCCATCGATCGCGGCGTCCCGTTCGGCTTCTTCCTCGGCTCGGGAAAAGTGATCAAGGGATGGGACGAGGGTGTCGCCGGCATGAAGGTCGGCGGCAAGCGAACGCTCATCATTCCGCCGCAGAAAGCGTACGGCGAGCGGGGAGCGGGCGGCGTGATTCCGCCGAATGCGACACTCCTCTTCGACGTCGAGCTGATCGAAGTGAAGTGACGACACCGTTGCGCTGAAGAGATCGTCATCCGCGAGCGCGGCGTCAGCAGCCGAGGCAGCGGCGTCCCCGAATCTTCGACCGGAGACGGAAACCTCGACCATGCCTTCGCGATCGAAAGGCCTGGCGAGCGCGATGAGGCGCCGCGGGTTCAACGTATACCTGCGACCGCCGCAAGATTCCGACGCGCGCGCCTTTCTTGCAGCCGTGAAGGCGAGCCGGAAGCTGCATGGTGCCTGGGTCCAGCCGCCGACGACACCCGCGCGTTTCAAGCGGTTCGTTCGCCGTTTCGGCGGCGCAGCAATGCGCAATCCGCTCGCCGCGACGCACGTGGCGTTCCTGGTCTGCCGCTGCGACGACGATGCGATCGTCGGAGTCTTCAATTTGAGCGAAGTGGTCCGCGGCCTGTTTCAGAGTGCGTACCTCGGTTATTACGCGTTTTCGCCGCACGCGGGTGCTGGCTACATGGCCGAGGGGCTCGAGCTGACTCTCGGCGTCGCGTTTCGGGCGCTCAGGCTGCACCGCGTCGAGGCGAACATCCAACCTGCAAACCTGCGCTCGCTCGCGCTCGCGCGGGATGCCGGGTTCGTTCGCGAGGGATTCTCCCGTCGCTACGTGAGGATCGCCGGACGCTGGCGCGATCACGTTCGGATGGCGCTTCTCGCCGAGGATTGGCGCGCGCGCTAGACATGGGCCTCGTGATGACGTACGGATCCCGGATTCGCTACCGAG
>DASSGI010000021.1:0-2370 GCA_035857655.1 Casimicrobiaceae bacterium
GCGTGCGTTCGACGAACGCGGCCGCGTCAGTACAATCCTTGATCAAGACCGTGAGCGACTCCACCGGAAAACCCGCCTGCTTCAACGCATCGACGCCTTTGTGTGCCCACGCGATGTCTTGAAAGACGCCGACCGTGAATCGCTCTGTCTCCTCCTCGACCATGGCGTGTAATGTATCACGCGACGTGACGAACGACGCCGACGTGGTCGTCATCGGCGGCGGTCCTGCCGGCGCGTGGGCGGCTCGCACGCTTGCGACGCGCGGCGCGCGCGTGACACTCGTTGACGGCTCACATCCACGAGAAAAACCGTGCGGCGGCGGCGTCACCGGACGCGCGCTCGCGCTTGTCGCTGACGCCATCGCACAGGCAGCGCTTCCCCGCTGTCATATCGACTCCGCGCGCTTCGTCGATCGTCGACGAGGTACGTCTCCGTCGGTGCCGCTCAATGACGGCGACCTCGACGTCGTGAGCAGAATCGAGTTCGACAGCGCGCTATTCTCTGCCGCTCTCGCTTCTGGCGCCCGCGTCATCCGCGAACGGACTGTCGACATCGCGCGAGACGGCACCACCTTCGTGGTTCGCACCAACGCAAGAACAATACGCGCGCCGCGGCTCATCGGCGCGGACGGCGCGAACAGCCTCGTCCGTCGGCGGCTGGCGCAGCCGTTCGCACGTGCCGATCTGTCGATTGCGACGGGATATTTCGTCCACCGGGTCACCAGCCGCGAGATCGTGCTGGAGCTGCTCGTCGATCCGCCAGGCTATATCTGGTCGTTCCCTCGCCCGACGCACCTGGCGGTTGGCATCTGCACGCAGGCCGACGAACGCATCACCGCGAACGCGCTGCGCAACATCACGCGCGACTGGATTTGTGCGATGAAGTTCGACGACAGCTCGCTATCGCCGTATTCGTGGCCGATTCCGTCGCTCTCGGCTCGGAGCTTCGGATCGCTCACGACGTCGGGTCACGGATGGTGTCTCGCCGGCGACGCGGCCGGCCTCGTCGATCCCATCACGCGCGAAGGCATCTACTTCGCTCTCCTGTCGGGCCAATGGGCGGCCGAAGCGATGGCGTCGCCTGATGGTGGCGCGCATCATCGCTATCACGAGCGCGTGTGCGACGAGATCGTCTCGGAATTGGCGCGCGCGGCGCGCTTCAAATCGGGGTTCTTCAAACCGCGCTTCACCGGGTTGCTCGTCGATGCCCTTGCGGAGAGTCCGCGCGTCCGCGACGTGATGGCGCGGCTGGTGGCCGGCACGCAGCCGTATAAGGGACTGAAGTGGGCGCTGGCGCAGACGGCCGAGGTCGGTTTAGCTTGGCGGCTGCTCAGGGCAAAGTGGTACAATTGACGCTCGCTTTTGAAGGAGCAGTGCTATGGGCAGTCTTGGTTTGCCAGAACTCCTCGTGATTCTGGTGATCGTCGTGTTGATTTTCGGCGCTAACCGCCTGCCGCAGCTCGGCAAAGGCGTCGGCAGCGCCATCAAGAACTTCAAGGAAGGCATGAGAGAAGGCTCGTCCGACGAGACGAAATCGTAGCCCTCAGCGCCGCTTTTTTCCTCGCAGTCTTTCCCGCTCGCGCCGGCCAGGCCGTTGCTTCCGGCGCGATTCGTGTTTTGGGGTCGCCCGACTTCGCCGCGGCCCATGCGCTCCGTCCCGCACGCGTTCGAGGATCTCGACCAACCCCAGGTCCACCGCCCGCAGTTCCATGTTGACGCGCACCACCTGCACGTCGACTTTGTCGCCGAGCCGGTACACCTTCTGCGTGTTCTCGCCGCGCAGCAGATGCGCGCTTTCGACGAACCGATAATAGTCGTCGGCCATCGTCGAGACGTGCACGAGCCCTTCGACGAAGTGCTCGACCAGCTCGATGAAAAGACCGAACGCCGCCACGCCGGTGATGTATCCCTCGAATTCATCACCGACCTTGTCGGCCATGAACTTGACCTTCTTCCACTGCAGCAACTCGCGCTCCGCGTCGTCGGCGCGCCGCTCCATTTCGGAGCAGTGCCGCGCGACTTCCGGCAGCTCTTCGCGTTGTTCGTCACGCTCCTCCCCGGACAACGTCGCGTGACGCGACGCGCGTAACGCGCGATGGACGACCAGGTCCGGATAGCGGCGGATCGGCGACGTGAAATGCGTGTAGCTCGATGCCGCGAGCCCGAAGTGACCGAGGTTCTCCGGCGCATACCGCGCTTTCTGCATCGTGCGCAGCATGAGAAACGCGATCGGCTTCTCCTCGGGCTTGCCGTGGATCTTCTCGATCAGTTTCTGAAAGTGACGCGGGCGCAGTGCCGTCATCGGCGCACCCAGGCTGAACCCGAATCCCGAAATGAAGTCCTCGAACTTCCCGACCTTGACGACGTCGGG
>DASSGI010000022.1:0-4684 GCA_035857655.1 Casimicrobiaceae bacterium
CGTAGACGAGGCTGCCGTCGAGCTTCGGCCCTGTGTCGAGCCTTTTCACCGGCTTGCCGGCGATCTTCCAGTCCTTCGGGTCCTTGAGCTTGATGCCCTTCTCGTCGGGCGGCGGGAGCTTCGCGGCGGCGGCGGCTACCTTGCCGTAAGTCGTCGTGCGCTTCGACGCCTGATGCGTGATGACGCCGTCCGAGACGGTGAGCTCGCCGACCGGCACTTTCCATTCGTTGGCCGCCGCCTGCAACAGCATCATTCGCGCCGCCGCGCCGCCGCGGCGGACGTAATCCTCGGACGTGCGGATCCCGCGGCTGCCGCCGGTGCCCATCTCGCCCCAGACGCGTTTGCGCGCCAAGTTCTGGCCCGGTGTCGGCGAATCGGTCGTCACCTTCTTCCAGTCGCACTCGAGCTCCTCGGCGACGAGCTGCGCGAGACCGGTGAGCGTCCCCTGCCCCATCTCGGAGCGCGCGATGCGGATCACGCAGGTGCTGTCGGGGTTGACGACGACCCATGCGTTGACCTCCGGGACGGACGCTGCGGTCGCAACCGCCGCATCGGCGACGCTGTAAGGAAATTGAAAGCCAAGCGCGAGGCCGCCGCCTGCGGCCGCCGAGCTCACCAGGAACCTGCGACGCGAAAGATTCGTCGCATCGCCGCGGAGCTTTGTCTTCATCGCTGGAATCTCCTCGGATCTACGCTTCGGTGGTCGTGCGCGCGTTCTCGGCCGTCTGCATCTTTGCGGCGAGATGCACGGCCTCCCGGATGCGCTGATACGTGCCGCAGCGGCAGATGTTGGTCATCGCCTCGTCGATGTCCTTGTCGGAGGGATTCCTGCTCTTCCTGAGCAGCGCCGCCGCCGCCATGATCTGGCCCGACTGGCAGTAGCCGCATTGCGGCACGTCGACCGCGAGCCACGCCTTCTGCACCGGATGCGAGCGGTTTGCCGACAGCGCCTCGATCGTGACGATCTTGTCGGTGGCCTTGATCGTGCCGACCGGAATCGAGCACGAGCGCATCACCTCGCCGTTGATGTGCACCGAGCATGCGCCGCATTGCGCGACGCCGCAGCCGTACTTGGTGCCGGTCAGACCCACCTGTTCGCGGATCACCCAGAGGAGGGGCGTGTCGCTCTCCACCTCCACGTCACGGACCTTGCCGTTGATGTTGAGCTTCGCCATACGCCTCCTCGTGCGATGAGGGAAGCGCCGCCAGCTATCGGCGGCGATCTTCTTCGAGCGGCTTCGGCGCGCTCAGGTTCCCCTCCTGCGGGAGCGCCGTCTCCGGGAATCAAAGCTTAGCGCATTCGGCCGGCGGCCGCAGGGGAGCCCCCACGGTCGCGCAGCAGCACTCGCCTTACAGTCGACAGCCGGCGTCTATTCCACCGCCAGGGCGGCGGCCACTGGACGACTCCGAGCTAACGCAGCGCCGGAAGCGCCGCGACGCGCGTTTCGATCGTCGCCATCATCTTGTTGTAACCGGCGCCGCCGACGCCGCCGTAGCGGCGCACGAACTCGGGCTCCTGCATGAATTCGGGCAGGTCCGACACATCCAGCATGAAATCGCTCTCCTTGACGCCGGCGGCGAGAGACCGCGCGAGCTTGCGTGCGCGCTCGGGCGAGCGGGACGCCGTTTCGCCGAAGCGCGTGCCGGCGCGATCGGCGCCGATGTCGTTGAACGAAAATCCGCTGCCGCCGCGCGAATCGTCGATCTCCTTGTAGACGCCGATCGCGTCGGCGAGCGGCGTCCCGGCCTCGGCGGCGATCGCCGCCGAGATCAGAAAATGTTTCGGGAAATCGTCGCGGCCCGCGAGCGTCACCGTGCGGCGCGCGGGCTGCGGCCACTGGCGCGCCGCGGCGACGACCTCGCCGAGTCCCTTCCCGTTCGCGTAGAACGTGAGCACGATGATCGCGGCGCGCATCTCGCGGACGATGTCTCCTGTTGCGCCCCGGTCGAGCGCGAGCAGGAAGAGCGGCGGCATCAGCGTCGCGAGCGACACCTTGCTCGGCGCCTGAGCGACGACTTCGATCAGTCGATCGTGATAGACGCGAAACCGGGCCTGGTCGTCGGGCGCGACGAGCACGGCGCGCGCTCGCTCGATGATCGCATCGTTCCATCGATACGTGACAGTGAGGCGCTTGTCACCGATGCTCACGTCCTTGACGACGTCGGCGGCGAGTCCGCCGTGCTCGGTTGCAACCGCTCTACGCACCCCCTCGCGCAGCAGCCAGTCGCCGAACGACGCGGGAAAGGCCACACGACCGATCTTCAGGCGGTCGAAGCGCGGCAACGCTCCGGTCTCGAGCACCACCGCATCGACGTTGACGTAGCGGCCGATCGGACTGCGCGGCACTTCGACGGTTGCCCGCAGCCAGACCGATCCCGGCCGCAGCGCAACGCGCGAGATGCCGTGACCGCCGACGCGGGTCGCGGCGTAGTTGAGCGTCGTCTCGAAATCACGCTCTTCGATCGTGACTTTTTGCAACCCGCCGGGACCCGCTTTGCGCGGGTCGTGCTCGTCGAGGATGCGCTTCGCCTTCTCGATATCCTGCGGCGTGAGCTGCACGCTTCCCGACACGAGCGGCTGGTCCTGGAAGCACATCAGGACGAGCGCGATCGCGACGAACGGCAGCGCGACGAGCAATACGGCAACAGCGCGAACGAGCAGTTTCAAGCTAGAATCCCCCGTTCCGATCTCGGCGGGGAGGGCTGTCCACGCCGCTCGAAGTCCGCTCATGAAAGCACGAAAGGTCGCAGCGTGAACAGTGCCGTTCGCCGCGCGTGCGTGATGGGCCATCCGATCGCGCACTCGCGCTCGCCGATGATCCACGGCTATTGGCTGGAGAAGCTCGGGATCGCGGGGCGATACGAGCTCATCGACCGCACCCCCGAGGCGTTCGCCGGCTTCTTCACGCGCCTCGCCGAGAACGGCTATGTCGGCGGCAACATCACGGTCCCGCACAAGGAGGCCGCGTATCGACTGGTCGATCGGCGTGACGGCGTCGCCGAAGCGGTAGGCGCCGTCAACACGGTCTGGTACGAGGGCGCGCACCTGATGGGCAGCAACTCCGATCCGCACGGCTTCGTCGCGAACCTCGATGAGCTCGCGCCCGGATGGGACGTTGACGGGTGCCGCGTGGTCGTCCTGGGAGCGGGTGGCGCCGCGCGCTCGGCAGCGTATGCGCTTCTGGAGCGCGGCGCCGAGGTCGCGCTCGCCAATCGCACCGTCGAGCGCGCGGCGGCGCTGGTCGCTCACTTCGGTGCGCACGTGACCGGGCATGGCGTCGATGCGTTGCCAGCGCTGCTCGGCGACGCGGATCTGCTCGTCAACTGCACTTCGCTCGGGATGGTCGGCAAGCCCCCGCTCGCAATCGACCTCGATCCGCTCAAGGCGAGCGCGGTCGTCTACGACGTCGTCTACGTGCCGCTCGAGACGCCGCTGCTCGCGCAGGCGCGCGCGCGCGGCAACCGGACCGTCGACGGCCTCGGGATGCTGCTGCATCAGGCCGGGTTCGGGTTCCAGAAATGGTTTGGCGTGATGCCGACAGTCACGCGCGAGCTGCGCGCGATCGTCGAAGCCGATATACGGAAATGATTCGCGCGGGGGTGAACCCCGCGCGGGCTTCACTTGCAATTTTCGCGCGAGGGTCGACCTCGCTCAGACTCAGTGCGGTGCCACGCTCGAAGTAATCGACGCGATGACGCCTGAGGCGGTCTTGAACGCTTCGGCGTCCATCCCCTGGATTGCGTGCCGCTTCGCGATGTACGAGAAATCCGTATAAGCCGCCCAGACTTGCCCGTTCTCGTCTTCGAGCACGAGCAGCCGCACGGGCCAGTCGAGCCCGGCGAGCGGATTCGAGCGAATGAAGAGCGTCCCGAGCGGCGGGTTCCCGAAGACGAGCAGTGTCGACGGCCGCAGCTTGATGCCCGCGTCGGCAGCAAGCTTCGCCTGATCGATCTCCTCGAAGAACCGAATGCCTTTGGCGGCGACGTCGGCCTTCAGCCGCGCGACGGTTTCGGGCACCGAATAGACGCTCTTCACACGAACGATTCCGCTCTCGGGCACCGGCTGAACCACGTTTTGCGCGCTGGCGCCGCTCGCCGCGGAAAGGCTGAGCGCCGACGCAACCACGGCGATCGAACAGAAGTTGGCAATCTTCGAAATCATGACGAGCTCCCTCGGACGTTGGATCGGGTCGACGCGAAAGCACGAGCCGATCGATCAAGCGCAGGCTAGCAGTCGCCTCGAATCGATTCAGCCGTCTCTCGCGATACGCCGATTGGTCGGCAGCGACCGCCGCGCCTTACAGCAACGGGGTTCACGAGAGGTCTCGATCAACGGTCCAGGCGAAACCGGGCCCGGGCCTCAGGCGAGGCGCCGCACGAAGCGGTGAATCGCCGCCAGCACCTTGTCGGCTTGATCGCGATGCGGCGAGTGGCGACAGTCGTCGAGCACGACGAGTTCGGCATCGCGAACCCCGGCGTCGATCCGCCGCATCTGTTCGAGCGTTCCGTACTCGTCGTCGACGCCCTGGATCGACAGCACCGGACACCGAATGCGCGGCAGGTATTCCTCGATGTTCCAGTCGCGAAATGCCGGGTCGAGCCAGATGCGGTTCCAGCCCCAGAACGCGGAGTCGACGTCGGCGTGATAGCGCGCGAGCCGTGCGCGCAGGTCGGTCGTCTCGTA
>DASSGI010000023.1:0-3288 GCA_035857655.1 Casimicrobiaceae bacterium
GGCCCGGTGCCGGCAGCGTCGCGGCACCCGTGTCGTCGTGAAGACCGAGCGCGCGCGCGAGCACGAGCGGAACGCGCTTCATCTCGGAAACCTTGGCGAGCGCTTCGCTCATCTTGCTCGGGACCGCGAGATCGAGCGGGAACGTCACCCACTCGTCCGGGAAGTTCCGGAAATCCATCACGGTCGCGTCCTTCAAGCGCGTCTCGATCGGAAGCAGGCGGATCGACGGCTGCCGCGTTGCGTCGTGGAGGAGCTCGGTCGGGCACATCGTTGTGCGCCCCGCGGTCGTCGGCAGCAATCGCTCGCCGAAATCGGCGAAGAAGATTGCGTTGATGAGCTCCGATTTGCCGCGCGAGAACTCGGCGACGAACGCGACGATCAGCTTGTCTTCGTGGAGGCGCGCGAGGAGCCTCTGGACCTTGTGGTCGACCTGCGCGTCGGCAAGATCCTGGCGCTTCAGCCAGTCATGGAGCGCCGAAACGCCCTGCGCGAGGCGCCTGCGCCATTCGCCGTAGGCGTCGAAGCGCGCAGCGAGTTCGCGCGACTGAACCATGCTCTACCCGTCTTCCTGTTGTCGAAGCGACCCTTGCCGACGCCGCCGGTCAATCTAACATGGCGGCGGATCGCGCCGGATCGTCGCGATTTCGATTCTCCCGGCATTGCGCGGAACGAGGGACAGGCACGTCGCGCGCCAGCTTCGTGGCCCGCGAGCGCGGGCGCGGCGCGAAGCGCTTCGAGCGCCTCGCGTTTCGACACCCTAGCGCTGGCATTTCGGACAGTACGACGTCGAGCGTCCGCCTTGGCGGATCTGCCGGATTGCGGCACCGCAGGCCCTGCACGGCAGCCCCTCGCGCCCATAGACGTAGTACTCGAGCTGGAAATAGCCCGGCTCGCCGCGGCTGTCGACGTAGTCGCGCAGCGTCGAGCCGCCTTTGGCGATCGCCTCGGTGAGCGTTGCCCGGACCTCTGCGACAAGGCGCTCGAGGCGGGGCTTCGACACGCGATTCGCCGGGGTCGTCGGGCGGATGCGTGCGCGGAACAGCGACTCAGTGGCGTAGATATTGCCTACGCCGACAATGAGATGGTTGTCCATCAGCGCAAGCTTGATCGCCGCACCGCGCGAGCGCAGCGCGGCGTGGAGATATGCGGCGTCGCAGCCGGGATCGAACGGCTCCGGTCCGAGATGCGCGAGCAGCGGATGGGCGTCAGCCGGATGAGGGACCCAAAGCATCGCGCCGAACCGTCGCGGATCGCGGTAGCGCAACGTGACGCCCGAATCGAGGACGATGTCGACGTGATCGTGCGGCTGCCGCGGTGGGGCTTCGGTGAATGCGCGCAAGCTGCCGGTCATGCCGAAATGCACGAGCAGCGTGTCGGAGGACGAGCGGAAGAGCAGGTATTTGCTGCGGCGTTCGAGCGCGTCGATCCTTCGGCCGGCGAGGCGCTTTGGAAGCGTCGAAGGAACCGACCAGCGCAATCGCCGGTCGTAGACGTGCATGGCGGCAATCCGGCGTCCGACGACGATCGGGGCGAGGCCTTGGCGAGTGGTTTCGACTTCGGGGAGTTCCGGCATCGGAATGACCGCCGACCGGCGGGTGTTTGGGGCAGCGACGCCGGTTTGTTGGGCCGCCGAATATACCCTAAGATGATTCGCTTCCGTCGCGCGCGACGCGCGGAAGCTAACTTTTGACGCGGCAGGACGCAAGAAATGAACCCCGATTTCCGCTTTTCCCTTCGCCATGCTGTCACCGCGGTCGCGCTGGCGTTCGCCCTCGCGCCTGCCGCGGCTCCCGCGCAAGCTCCGGCGCAGCAGCCGGCAACGCCTGGAGGGGACAAGTCGATGGCAGGCGCGCGCGGCGCGCGTGACGCGCGTTCGCAGCAAGGGCTCACTGCGGAGATCATGTATCGCCTTCTCGTCGGCGACGTCGCTCTGCAGCGCGGCGACGCTGCTCTGGCCGCCCGCGCTTATTACGAGGCCGCACGCGATACGCGCGATCCGCGGATCGCTCGGCGCGCTACCGAGATTTCGCTCGCGGCGCGCCAGCGTGCGCTCGCGCTCGATTCGGCAAAGCTTTGGGCGGAGCTCGAACCCACCGCCGAGCGTCCGAAGCAGGTGATTGCGGGACTCCAGAACGGAAGTCCCGTCACCGACGGACGCGCGTTCGGTTCCGAACTGCAGACAGAGCTCGAACGCGCCCTCGCCGAAGCGGCCGCGGGCCCGGCCGGGCGTCTCGGCGAAGCGTTCATGCAGATCAACCGGTTGCTCGCGAACGAGCCCGACAAGGTCGCGACGTTCAAGCTCGTCCGCGCGCTTGCGCAACCGTACCCGAACGTCGCCGAGGCGCATTTCGCGGTCGCGTTCGCCGCGTACAACACGGGCTTGACCGACATGGGCACGACGGCGATCGCCACCCAGGAGGTCGATCGTGCGCTCGCGCTGAAGCCACTTTGGGAGCAGGGGATTCTGCTCAAGGTCGAAATCCTCGCGAAAAACGCGCCGGACCGCGCCGCTGACTACCTCGTCGAGCTGCTCAAAACGGAGCCCGATTCGAAAGCCGCGCTCTCCGCGCTCGCGCAGGTGCGCATCCAGCAAAAGAGATACGCCGAAGCCGCCGACATCCTCGACAAGCTCTGGGAGAAGGACAAGGACAATCACGAGTACCAGTTCGGGATGGCGATGCTCGCGATCCAGATGAAGGATTGGGCGCGCGCCGAGAAGTTGTTCGAGGAGCTGAAGAAGGTCGACTATGGCGACGACGGCGTCGTCGAGTTCTACCTCGCGCAGATCGCCGAAGAGACGGGTCGCTACGAGCTCGCGCTCGAGCGCTTCAAGGAGGTTCCCGACGGCGAGCGTGGGTGGCTCGCGAAACTGCGCGCCGGACTGATGCTCGGCAAGCTCGGGCGCCTCAACGAAGCGCGGGAGTATCTCGCGGCGCTGCCCGCCGTCTCGATCGAGCAACAGGTCCAGGTCCAGCAGACGCAAGCGCAGGTGATGCGCGATGCGGGAGACAACGCGACGGCCTATGCAATTCTCGTCGCGGCGCTCGTCAAATATCCCGACGACCCCGATCTGCTCTACGACACTGCGATGGTCGCCGAGAAGCTCGACAAGCTCGACGTCGTCGAGCAGAAGTTGAAGCGCCTGATCGAGCTCAAACCGAGCAACGCGCACGCGCTGAACGCGCTCGGCTATACGCTGGTCGATCGCACGAACCGCACCGCCGAGGGGCTCGCGCTCGTCGAGCGCGCGCTCGTGCTCGCGCCCGACGATCCGTTCATACTCGACAG
>DASSGI010000024.1:0-6553 GCA_035857655.1 Casimicrobiaceae bacterium
CGCTCCCGAACATGGAGAAGCAACGGATGGTCAAGGCCCGCAGATCCGCGAAGGAAGAGCCCGCCGCGGCGAAGAGCGCCGGATCCGCGCTGATCGACGTCGCGCAACAGGTGCGCTCGTGGACCGATTCGGTGCTCGGAATCGCCGGCGCGGCAGCCGATGTCACGCTGGGCGCCGCGCGGATGATGCTGCCGAAGCCGGAGCAGCGGCGCAAGCTCGAGAAGACCGGCGCGGTGCTCAAGCAGATGCGCGAATCGGCCGGCATGAGCATCAACGAAGTCGGCAATGCGATCGACCTGAAGGATCCGGCGCTGCTCGAGCTCGTCGAGAACGGCAAGGTCGCGCTGCCGTTCGAGATCATCCTGCGGCTTGCTTCCGTGCTGGGCCGGAACGATCCGATCTCGTTCGTCATGCGTTTCACGCGCTCGTACAATCCCGACGTCTGGAAGACGCTCGAAGCGCTGGGCATTGGTCGCCTCGCGCTCCAGGCCGGGCGCGAGCGCGAGTTCGCGAATCTCTATCGCGGCAGCGATGCCGCGCGCCGGCTCTCCGACGAGGATTTCGCCGACGTGTTGAAGTTCACTCGAGCCGCGTTCGAGATGGCGCTCGCCTTCCGCGGGCCGAGGCGCGAAGCCGCAACCGCCGGCGCGCCCGGCGCGGTGCCCAAGACGGCGCGCAGAAGGAGCTCGCGATGAGAGAAGCTGTCGTCGTAGCGACGGCGCGCACGCCGATCGGCCGCGCGTTTCGCGGCGCGCTGAACAACGTCAAGTCCCCGACGCTGCTCGGTCATGCGATCAGGCATGCGGTCGAGCGCTCGGGTGTCGACGGTGCCGAGATCGAGGACGTCGCCATCGGCTCGGTCCTGAACGCGGGCACTGCCGGGTTGAACGTCGCGCGCAACGCGGCGATCGCCGCCGGCATTCCGGTCACCGCCGGCGCGCAGACGATCGACCGCCAGTGCGCGAGCGGCCTTGTCGCGATCGCCACGGCGGCGAAGCAGATCGCGATCGATGGCATGGACATCGTCGTCGCCGGCGGGCAGGACAACATCTCCGCAGTGCAGGGCCGCTATCTCGAATGGCTCGCCGCCGAGCGCGACCCGAACGTGACGAAGCATGTGCTGCACGCGTACATGCCGATGCTGCAGACCGCCGAGTTCGTCGCGCACAAATATGGAATCAGCCGCGAGGCGCAGGATGCCTATGCGCTTCAGTCGCAACAGCGGACGGCACGCGCGCAATCCGAAGGCCGCCTGGATGCCGAGATCGTTCCGATCACCGCGACGATGGCGATCACCGACAAGGAAACGAAGGCCGTTTCCTATCGCGAAGTGACGCTCGCTAAGGACGAAGGCAATCGCCCCGACACGACGCTCGCGTCTCTCGTCGCGCTCGCGCCGGTCATCGAAGGCGGCACCGTAACGGCCGGCACCGCGAGCCAGCTCTCCGACGGAGCTTCGGCGTGCGTGCTGATGGAGGCGAAGCTTGCCGAGCGGCGCGGCATCGCTCCGCTCGGCCTCTATCGCGGCATGACGGTCGTCGGTAACGCGCCCGAGGAAATGGGCATCGGTCCGATCTATGCGGTGCCGAAGCTCCTCGCGCTGCACGGGCTCGAGGTCGACGACATCGGCTTGTGGGAGCTGAACGAGGCGTTCGCTTGCCAGGCGCTGTATTGCCGCGACTGGCTGCACATCGACCCGGAGAAGTTCAACGTCGACGGCGGCGCGATCGCGATCGGCCACCCGTACGGAATGTCCGGATCGCGCCTCGTCGGTCACGCGCTGCTCGAAGGCAAGCGCCGCGGTGTCCGCAACGTCGTCGTCACGATGTGCGTCGGCGGCGGCATGGGCGCCGCGGGCCTTTTCGAAGTGCTTTGACGCGCGGCGATTCCGGCAGCGAGACCTCTCGAATGAGCGTAAAAGAGCTCCTCGATCTCTCCGGCAGGGTGGCGCTCGTCACCGGCGGGTCGCGCGGGATCGGACTGCAAATGGCGTCCGCATTGGGCGAGATGGGTGCGCGCCTCGCGCTCATCGCACGAAAAGCAGACGAGCTCCATGCGGCGCGCGCGAAGCTCGAAGCCGACGGCGCCGAATGCCTGACGCTCCCCGGCGATCTTTCGTCCCCCGCGTCGATCGTAAGCGCCGTCGACGCGGTCCTGCAGCGCTGGCAGCAGATCGACATCGTCGTCAACAACGCGGGCACCAACTGGGGCGCACCGGCGGAAGACTATCCGACCGAAGCGTGGCGCAAGGTGCTCGACTTGAACCTCGACGCGGCGTTCTTCCTGCTGCGCGAGGTCGCGAAGCGATCGATGATCCCGCGAAAGAGCGGGAAGATCGTCAACATCGCATCGGTCGCCGGATTTCTCGGCGGACCGCCCGGGTGGGAGATGAACACGGTCGGGTACAACACGAGCAAGGGCGCCCTGATCGCGATGACCCGTGCGCTCGCCGCCGAGTGGGGCCCTTACAACATCAACGTCAACGCAATCTGTCCCGGGTTCTTTCCCTCGAAGATGACGAAGGTCACGCTCGAGCGCATCGGTCAGGACGTGATCGCAATGACGCCGCTCGGTCGACTCGGCGGCGACGAGGATCTGAAGGGCAGCATCGTCTTTCTCGCCTCCGACGCCTCGCGCCATATCACCGGTCACGCGCTCGTCGTCGACGGCGGCAACTCGATCGTTTAGGGCCTGTTAGCAGAGGAGCATCGGTTTGTCGGCAGCCAATCCCGGCGCAACGCTCGTCGAGCCCATCCACGCGATCGATCCGGTCGCACTTGCCGCGTATCTGCGCAAGCATGTCGCGCCGTTCTCCGGCGACCTCGTCGTCGAGCAATTCCACGGCGGGCAGTCGAATCCGACGTACCGGGTCGCTGCCGGTAACCGGCGCTACGTGCTGCGGCGTAAACCCCCCGGACAGCTGCTGCCTTCGGCCCACGCCGTCGAGCGCGAATTCCGCGTGATGTCCGCGCTTGCCGGAAGCGACGTCCCGGTGCCGAAGATGTACGCGCTCTGCGAGGATGCCTCCGTCCTCGGCACGGCGTTTTACGTGATGGAGTACGTCGAGGGCCGCGTGCTGTGGGACCCGACGCTCCCCGGGATGACGCGCGAACAACGCGCCGCGCATTACGACGAGCTGAACCGCGTGATCGCGGCATTGCATCGCGTCGACGTCGCCGCTGCCGGCCTCGCCGACTACGGCAAGCCGGGCAACTACGTCGAGCGGCAGGTCGCGCGCTGGTCGCGTCAGTACCAGGCCGCCGGCGGCGAGCGCATCCCGGCGATGGATCGGCTGATCGAGTGGCTGCCGCGACACGTGCCGTCGACCGACGAGACGACGATCGTTCACGGCGACTATCGGATCGACAACGTGATATTCCATCCGAGCGAGCCCCGCGTGCTTGCGGTGCTCGACTGGGAGCTCTCGACGCTCGGCCATCCGCTGTCTGATTTTGCATACCAGGTGATGGCGTGGCGACTGTCGCCGCAGCAGTTCCGGGGACTGAAAGGTTACGACCTGAAAGAGCTCGGCATCCCCACCGAGGAAGAGTACATCGCGCGATATTGCCGGCGAACGGGGCGCGCATCGATCCCGGACTGGGAGATCTATCTCATCTTCAACATGTTCCGGATTGCGGCGATTCTGCATGGTGTTCTCGCGCGCGCGCTGCAGGGAAATGCATCGAGCGACAACGCCGCCGAGCAGGGCGGCCGCGCCCGGCTCGTCGCCGAAGTTGCGTGGCAGATGGCGGAGCGAATCGACGCCGGCGCACGCTAGAACCGCCCCCCTGGAAAGCTGGCGGCGACCGATTCGGGCGGCAAAGGAGACACACCCATGGCACGTTCAACGCGTTTGCTCGCACTCGTCGCGGCCGCCCTGGTCGGCGCGTTCGCCGGCGCGCTCGTCGCGCAGAGCCCGGCATTCAATCGGACGATCATTCAAAGGGGCGACGTCTCGTTCCCCGGGTATGAAGCAGTGGTCGCACGTCTCGAAATCGGCCCGGGAGTGACCGGCGAGTGGCACACGCATCCCGGCGACGAAATCAGTTATGTGCTCGAAGGCGAGTCCGAGCTGCTGATCGCCGGGGAAGCGCCGCGCAAGGTCGCGGCCGGCCAGGCGATCATCATTCCCAAGGGAACCGCACACAACGCGCGCAATTCGGGAACCGCTCCGCTACGCGCGCTCAGCATCTACGTCGTCGACAAGAGCAAGCCGCTCGCGAGCCCTGCCCCGGCGCCGACGAAATAGGCAAGCTCCTGCCACAGCAAGCCCGCTCGCCCGGAAAAGGAAAGGGCCGGACGCGAGTCCCGCGCCCGGCCCGGAATGGCAACCGCCGGTCTGGGGGATCCAGCGATTGCGGGGAGACGTCGGCTGACGAGGTCAGCGCACCTCGAACCTTTCTGCTAACCGGTCAGCCCGCTCCGCTCGCCTGAACCTTCCGCGCAAAGAACTGGCGAACGGCGCCGAACATCGTCTTCGGCTCGCGGGTGCCGACGACCTCGATCCGCGAGGGAATGATCTCGACCTCTGTGGCTGCGGCGCTCTCGCTCGTCCGCTGCGCTACCGTCGAAGCAGCAGCCTTGTCCGAGTCCAGCTTGGCCGGCGCGATCGACGCACCAAGAGTGAGCACCATCATGACAAAGGCGGCGGCGATGAAGGTCTTCCGGGGCACCGTGACTACGTAGCGGTTCATCGTGTTGCTCCTTGATGGTTTCTGGCGGTTCGATCGTTGGATGCGGCAGAAAGGCGTTTCGGATTCAGGTTTTGTCGAGTGATCCCGCTCTCCGTCGCTATCCATGGGGACATCCTAGGCAGCGCCGATACCGCCCTCAAGGCGCAAGCGACGAAGCGATCGAAACGCGTCGCGAACGCACTTGAGCGGCGACGAAGCGTCGGGGCCCGCGGATCGCGCCCGGCCGCCAGGACCGCGTTTCGGCTGCCCACGCGCTCTCGTCCCGCCGGTAATATCGGCGCGAAACGTACATGGCCAAACGCATCGAGCTCCGTCCCGGCAAGTTGATCGTCGCGCTGCTGCGGCGGCTCCTCTACCTCGTCGTCCGCACGCGGGTCAGTCCCGAACGCGGCGATGCGCTCGGTATCGATCCGGCGAAGCCGGTCTGCTACGTCCTCGAGGACCGGCATCTGTCGAGCCTGCTGGTGCTCGTCGAGGAGACTGCACGCCGCGGCCTGTCCTCGCCGCTCGCGCCGCCAAGTCCGGCATTCCCGGGTGTCGATCGCGCGGTATTCTCGGTGATCCTCAACCGCAATCCGTTGAGCGCGCGCACGACGGCGCCGTCGGCGACGCTCGAGCAGATGAGCACTGCGTTGCTATGGGACCCCGCGCTCGACGTCCAGCTCGTACCGGTGACCGTGTTCTGGGGGCGCGCTCCGGGCCAGCAGGATTCGCTGCTCGAAGCGCTCTTCGCCGACGCATGGGCGAGCGTCGGGCCGCTGCGCCAGCTGCTGATCATTCTCGTGAACGGCCGTCAGACGCGCGTGAGCTTCAACGCGAACATCTCGCTGGCGCGCATCATCCGCGGCGCGCCCGACGCGCCGATCGCGGCGCGCAAGGCGAATCGCTTCCTGCGCTTCCACTTCAGGCGGGTCCGCGAGGCAGCGATCGGCCCGGACCTGTCGCATCGTTACAACCTGATCGAAGCGATGATCGCTTCTGCCGCGCTGCAGGAGGCGATCGTCGACGAAGCGCAGCGTCTCGGTATCGGCATCGATGAGGCGCGCAACCGCGCCCGCAAGTTCGCGTGGGAGATCGCATCGGACTTCAGCTATCCCGTCGTGCGCGCCGGCGAGCTCGTGCTGAAGCAGCTCTGGAACCGTCTGTACGACGACGTCGTCGTCCACGGCAGCGAGGAGCTCGCCGCGATCGCGCCCGGAAAGGGGCTCGTCTACCTGCCCAATCATCGCAGTCACGTCGACTATCTGCTGCTCTCGTACTTCATCAACGCAGCCGGCCTTGCCCCGCCGCACATCGCCGCCGGCGAAAACCTCGACATTCCTCT
Organism: Casimicrobiaceae bacterium; assembly: GCA_035857655.1. Classification (GTDB taxonomy): domain Bacteria; phylum Pseudomonadota; class Gammaproteobacteria; order Burkholderiales; family Casimicrobiaceae; genus CAIWHR01. The sequence goes on from DASSGI010000024.1 coordinate 6,019, forward strand.
CGTCGGGCCGATCCTTCGGCGCGGCGGCGCGTTCTTCATGCGTCGCAGCTTCAAGGGCGAACCGCTCTACGCCGCGGTGTTTCGCGAGTATCTGCACGCGATGCTCGAGAAAGGCTTCCCGATCGCTTATTTCATCGAAGGCGGCCGCAGCCGCAGCGGCCGCACGCTGTCGCCGAAGAGCGGGCTCCTCGGCATGACCGTCGAGAGCTTCATGCGCGAGCCGCGCCCGCTGCTCCTCGTGCCCGTGTACTTCAGCTACGAGAAGCTGCTCGAGGGTCGAACGCTCGTCGCCGAGCTCGAGGGACAGCCGAAACGCGGCGAATCGCTCGGCGAGCTGATCGGCGTCGTGCGCCATCTGAAGCGCGAATACGGCAGCGTCCACATGAGCTTCGGCACGGCGCTCGACCTCGACCGATTCCTCGACACTGAGGCGCCGGACTGGCATGCGCTGCGCGGCGACGAACGCCGCGACGCCGCCCGGCGGCTCACGCCGGCGCTCGCGGCCGAGATGGCGCGCCGCATCAACTCGACGGTC
>DASSGI010000025.1:0-3566 GCA_035857655.1 Casimicrobiaceae bacterium
GGCGAGTCCTCACGTCGCGGCGCCTACGCAACAGGTTCCTTCTCGTCGACGAGACCGCGCTTCGCGAGCATCGGGCCCACGTCGGGATCGCGCCCGCGGAAGAGGCGATACGCCTGCGCGGGATCGAGCGTGCCTCCCGTCGAGTAGACGTACCGGCGCAAACGTTCGGCCACGGCCGGGTCGAACGCGTCGCCTGCTTCGACGAACGCGTCGAAGCCGTCCGCATCGAGCACCTCCGCCCACATGTACACGTAGTATCCAGCCGCGTAGCCCGATCCCGAGAAGAGGTGCGAGAAGTGCGGCAACCGATGCCGCAGCACGATCTCGCGCGGCATGCCGATCCGCTCGAGCTCGGCGCGCTCGAATGCGCCGATGTCGAGATTGTCGCTGTCGGCCTGCCCGTGGAGCGCCATGTCGACCAGCGCGCATGCCGTGTACTCGACGGTCTCGAATCCCTGGTTGAAGCGCCGCGCACGCTCGAGCCGATCGACGATTGCGTCCGGAATGGGCTTGCCCGTCACATGGTGGAGCGCGTGCCGCCTGAGCACCGCCGGCTCGAACGCCCAGTGCTCGAAGATCTGCGACGGCAGCTCGACGAAGTCCTTCAGCACGCGTGTGCCGGACAGTCGCTCGTAGGTGACCTGCGACAGTAGCCCGTGGAGCCCATGTCCGAATTCGTGGAACAGCGTGCGCGCGTCGTCGGCGGAGAGCAGCGTCGGCTCGCCGGGAGGCGCCTTCGCGAAGTTGTTGTTGTTGACGACGATCGGAAGCGTTTCACCGGCCACGCGCGACTGCGCGCGATAGTCGTTCATCCACGCGCCGCCGCGCTTCGTCGGGCGCGAGAAGTTGTCGCTCATGAAGATGCCGATCAGCGAATCGTCGCGGTCGCGGACCTCGAAGCTGCGAACGTCGCGGTGATAAGTAGCGATGTCCTTGCGTTCGACGAACTCGAGGCCGAACAGCCGGTGCGCCGTGTCGAACGCTGCGCCAAGCATCCGCTCGAGCGAGAAATAGGGCTTGATCTCGGCTTCGTCGAACCCGTAGCGCGCCTTGCGCACTTTCTCCGCGTAGTAGCGCCAATCCCACGGCTCGATCGGATGCGTCTCGCCATGGGCGAGCGCCATCGCCGCGAGCGCGTCGCGCTCCGCAGCCGCACGCGCCTTGGCGGGCTCCCACACTTCGCCCAGGAGCTTCGCGACCGCCGCCGGCTTGCCCGCCATGCGATCGGCGAGCGCGTAGTCGGCATAGCTCGCGTAACCGTGCAACCGCGCGAGCTCTCCGCGGAGCGCGAGGATTTCGCGCGCGATCGGCCGGTTGTCGTGCTCGCCGTCGTTCTCGCCGCGGCGGATCCACGCTTTGAACGCCTGCTCGCGCAGATCGCGCCGGTCCGAGTAGGTGAGAAACGGCACGATCAGCGAGCGCGACAGCGTGATCACCGATGCGTCCGGCAATCCGCGTTCCTGCGCGGCGCTGCGCGCTGCGGCGCGCAGGCCGTCCGGAAGGCCTGCGAGGTCGCGCTCGCCGGTGAGCACCAGTCGATAGCTCGCCTCGTCGGCGAGGATGTTCTGGCTGAACCGCGTCGACAGTGCCGCAAGGCGCTCGACGATCGCCGCGTAGCGCGTCTTTTCCGCGTCGGTGAGCTTCGCGCCTTCGCGAACGAAGTCGAGATGCACGCGGTCGAGGAGCCGCAACGACTCGGGATCGAGACGAAGGTCGCCGCGCGCGGCGTGCAGCCGATCGATCCGCTCGAAGAGCTTGCGGTCGAGGTAGATCGCGCTGTAGTGCGCGGCAAGCCGCGGCGACATCTCGCGTTCGACGGCCTGCAGCGCCGGCGACGTCTCGGAGGCGGCGAGGTTGAAGAACAGCTTCGAGATCCGCCGCAGTTCGCCGCCCGCGATGTCGAGCGCGACCATCGTGTTCTCGAAGCTCGGCGCCGCCGGGCTTCCGGCGATCGCGGCAATCTCGGAGCAGTGGGCCCGCATCGCGTGGTCGAACGCGGGAACGAAATGCTCCGGCGCGATTTCGTCGAACGGCGGCAGCCCGTACGGGGTATGCCACGGCCGGAGCAGCGGATTATCTCGATCGTCGGTCATCGTGATTTCGTCGAAATCGGGGAAATTTGGAGGACGGCAGTCGCCGCCGCGGTCCGGAGTGGTTGGGCGCGGCGGACCACGGGAAGTAACAATTATCGCCTTTCCCGCCGTCTTTTGGCACTATCGGCCCATAAGAGCGCAACTTTGTGTTCGACGCGAGTCTAACCGCACGCGCGCCGAACGCGATCGCGCTGATGAGGGGAGGGGCGGGGATGGGGCCGAAATGGATTGCAGTCGTGCTCGTCGTGGCCGGTCTCGCCGTCGTGCTGTGGGCGAGCGACAAGATCACGTACGAGGGCGAGCGGACGATCTACACGGTCCACTGCAGGGGCGGCGACTGGGAAGGGCTCCAATGCCGCGGCACGATGGTCGCCGGCGAGCGCTATCGATTCAAGGCGAGCAGCCTCAAGCAGGAAGTCCTGTACTGGGTCGTCGGCTCGTCCGCCCCATACGGCAAGTTCACGCAATGTAAGGTCAAGGATCGCGGCAATTGGGCGTGCCCGGAAAATGCCGGCCAGCCCGCCACGATCACGCATGAAATGGTCAACGGCCGTCCGAAGCGTGACGGCAGTGACCGCGATATTCCGTTCAAGGCGGTGCCGAAGTGGGTCTGGTGGGTGCTCGACGCGGGCATGCACGTCTACAGCAAGGCCGGCTATTGACCGCTGAATACGCAGCGCGGGGAGCGATGATCGCGAAGCGGGTGCGCAGCCCGGGGCGGCGCGCGCGCGCGTTCGGCGTTCGGCGCATTCGTCTCGCGACCGGCCTCGTGATGTTCGCGTATCTGATCTCGCACTACACGAACCACGCGCTCGGCAACATCTCGCTCGCGGCGATGAACGCGGGGTTCGAGTATCACGTGCGGCTGTGGCAAAACTGGCCGGCGACGGTGCTCCTCTATTCGTCGCTCGTCGTTCACGCCTCGCTCGGGCTCTGGGCGCTCTATCAGCGCAGGGACTTCCGCTTCAGGATGAGCGAGGCGCTCCAGATGATCTTGGGGCTGTCGATCCCGCTGCTGCTCGCGCAGCACGTCGTCGCCGAGCGGCTCGGCCTCGCGCTCTACGGAATCGAGCGCGGCTATGCACAGGCCCTCTATGCGTTCTGGGTCGCGACGCCGATGCGCGGCGTCGTGCAGACGACCGCGCTGCTCGTCGCGTGGACGCACGCGTGCATCGGACTCTATTTCTGGCTGCGTTTGAAGCGCTGGTTTCCGCGCGCGGCGCCGGCGCTCTTCGCGGCGGCGATTCTGCTCCCGACGCTCGCGCTGCTCGGCTTCTATCAGAGCGGGCGCGCCGTGACCCAGCTTTCGGCGCTCCCCGAGTGGCGCGCGCAAAACCTGACGACCGGACAGCTCGGCACGCCCGAGCAGAACGCCGGTCTCGTCGACATCCGCGAAAAGATTCTGTACGGCTGGGGCCTCGCGATCGTCCTTGTCCTGCTCGCACGCGGCGTTCGCTCGCTCGCCGAGCGCCG
>DASSGI010000026.1:0-6266 GCA_035857655.1 Casimicrobiaceae bacterium
GCGGTTCCGCCGGCGGAAAGCGCACGATAGGCGAGATCGATGCACGGGAAGCGCTCGCGATCGGGAGCTTCGAACGTGAGCGAACCGCGGCGCGCGAGCTCGAGCGTCGACACGCCCGCGTCGATCCGCTCCGGAAACGCCAGCGCTTGCGCGATCGGCGTGCGCATGTCCGGATGACCGAGTTGCGCGAGCATCGACCCGTCGACGTATTCGACGAGCGAATGAACGACGCTCTCCGGATGGATGACGACGTCGATTCGCTCGCGTGGCAAGCCGAACAGCCAGTGCGCTTCGATGATCTCGAGCCCCTTGTTCATCATCGTCGCCGAGTCCACGCTGATCTTTCTCCCCATCACCCAGTTCGGATGCGCACACGCTTCGTCAGCTGTGACCGAATGGAGTTCCGCGACAGGGCGCTTGCGGAACGGCCCGCCGGACGCGGTGAGGATGATTCGGCGAACCCCCGATTCGGCAGGGTTCCGCGCATAACGCTGCGGAAGGCATTGAAAGATCGCGTTGTGCTCGCTGTCGAGCGGCAGCAGCGCCGCCCCGCCCTTCTCGACGGCAGCCATGAACACCGCGCCGCCGATGACGGCTGCTTCCTTGTTCGCGAGCAGGATCCGTTTGCCGGCGAGCGCCGCGGCGAGCGTCGGCCGCAGGCCCGCCGCGCCGACGATCGCGGCGATGACGGTGTCCGTTCCCGGCAGCGCCGCGGCTTCCGCCAGGCCTTCGTCGCCGGCGAGCACGCGCGTCGGCAGCCGCTTTCCGGCAAGCGCGCGCTCGAGCATCTGCGCAGCCGCGGGGTCGCCGAGAGCGGCGACCTGCGGACGATGCCGGACGCAGAGCGCGGCGAGCTTTTCCCACTGCCGATGGGCAGTGAGCGCGGTGACCGTGAACCGCTCGGCATGACGCGCCATCACATCGAGCGCGGAATCGCCGATCGATCCGGTAGCGCCAAGAACGCTGACGGCGCGCGGGGTCATCGCAGACAGGCGTACGCGAGCAGCGCCGCCGCAGGCATCGCGGCGAGCAATGCATCGATGCGATCGAGAATGCCGCCGTGACCGGGAAGGATTCGACCGCTGTCCTTGACGTCGGCGTTGCGCTTGAGCAGCGACTCGAACAAATCGCCTTCGACGGAAAGCGCCGTGAGCGCGAGCGCGGAGGCGACCCAGATCGCCGCAGCGAGCGGCGTGAGCGCGCTCGAGCGCCCGGCCGCTTCGGCAAACGGCGTCAGCGCGAGCGCATAGATCGCGACGGCGACGAGCGCGCCGTAGACGCCCTCCCAGGTCTTCCCGGGGCTCACGTGCGGCGCGAGCTTGTGCCTGCCGAACGCGCGCCCCGCGAAATAGGCTGCCGTGTCGGCGATCCACACGATCGCCATCGCGGCGAGGACGAGCCACGGCGAGCGCGCCTGCAGCGCAACCAGCGCGACCCACGCGCCGGTCAGCGCAACCCAGCCGACGACCGCCAGCGCAACTCCCGATGCGGGCTTCCAGCGAAACGCGAGCCACGGCGGCGCCACGATCACCCAGAAGACGGTCGCGGCGCCGCACGTCGCAAGCACGACATCGGCCCATCGCGATTCATCGCCTGCAGCGAGCAGAACGAGCACGGCGACCCCGATCCCGAGCGTCGCCGCGACGAACAGCGTTTGCCCGCTCCGCGCGTAGCCGGCGAGGTTTGCCCACTCGCTCGCGGCGATTCCCACGACGACGAGCGACACCGTCCCCCAGCCGACCGGCGCCAGCAGGAACAACGCGGCAAGAACGAGGGGGATGAGGATGACGGCGGTGAGGATGCGCGTGCCGAGCATCGCGTCACGCCGGCCGCGCGGCGAGCTGGACGGCAGCAGCCTGGACCTGCTCGCTCGTCCGGCCGAACCGGCGCTCGCGCTGCGCGTACCATTCGATGGCCGCGCTCAATGCGCCGGCGTCGAAGTCCGGCCATAGCATGTCCGTGAAATAGAGCTCGGTATACGCGAGCTGCCAGAGCAGGAAGTTGGAGATGCGCTGCTCGCCACCGGTCCGGATGAAGAGATCGGGCTCCGGCGCATACGCCATCGCGAGATACGGCTCGAGCGCTTCGGGCCCGAGCAACAGCTTGTGATTGGGCGTGCCCGGATTCGCTGCGATGTAGCGGCGCACCGCTTGCGCGATATCCCAGCGGCCGCCATAGTTGGCGGCGATCGTCAGCGTGAGCCGTCGGTGCGCCGCCGTCTGTGCCTCGCCGGCGGCGATCAGGTCGCAAATCCGCGAATCGAACATCGACAGATCGCCGACGACCTTGAAGCGGATGCCGTTCGCGTTGAGCTTCGCGACCTCCTGCTCGAGCGCGTGCAGGAAGAGGTCCATCAGGATGGAGACTTCCTCCGCCGGGCGCCGCCAGTTCTCGCTCGAGAACGCGAAGAGCGTCAGGAACTCGATATCGCTCTCGACGCAGGCAAGGATGATCGCGCGCACCGCCTCGACACCTCGACGATGGCCAGCGACGCGCGGCAGCATCCGCTGCTTCGCCCAGCGGCCGTTGCCGTCCATGATGATCGCGACGTGGCGCGGCACGCTGCGAGGCTCGGGGACGTCGCGGGTTGAGCTCGTGAACATACGCGTCTGCGATCGGTTGGATAGGCTCTCGCCGGGGTTCTCGGCACTCGCGCGAGGGATCGGGTGCCCGGGCCCTCGCTTCTAGATCGCCATCAGGTCGGTTTCCTTCGTCGCCAGCACCTTGTCGATGTCGGCGATGTAACGATCGGTGAGCTTCTGGACGTCGGTCTGCGCGTGGCGCTCGTCGTCCTCGGCGACCGCGTGGTCCTTGAGCAGCTTCTTCAGATGATCGTTCGCGTCGCGGCGGATGTTACGCACGGCGACCCGCGCGTTCTCCGCCTCGTGGCGGACGACCTTGATCAGCTCCCTGCGCCGCTCCTCGGTGAGCGGCGGCATCGGAATGCGGATGACGTCTCCGGAGGTGGCGGGATTCAGGCCGAGATCGGAGTCGCGAATCGCCTTTTCGATCGCGTGTACCATCTTCTTGTCCCAGGGCTGAACGGCGATCGTCCGCGCGTCGGCGAGCGTCAGGTTCGCGCACTGGCCGATCGGCGTCGGCGTCCCGTAGTAGTCGACGTGAATGTGATCGAGAAGCCCCGTGTGCGCGCGGCCGGTGCGAACCTTCGAGAGGTCGTGCTTGAGCGCCTCGACCGACTTCTGCATCTTCTGCTCGGCGGATTTCTTGATGTCAGCGATCATCGTTCCTCCAAACGAATGCGGACGCGCGCTCCCGGCGCGAAGCTCTAGCAGTGGACGAGCGTGCCCTCGTCCTCGCCCATCACGACGCGCTTCAGCGCTCCGGGAACCGAGATCGAGAAGACCTTGAGCAGCATGTTCTGGTCGCGGCAGAGCGCGAGCGCCGTCGCGTCCATCACCTTGAGATTCCTGACGATCGCCTCGTCGAACGTGAGCGTTGCGTAGCGCGTCGCCGTCGCGTCCTTCTTCGGATCCGCCGTATAGACGCCGTCGACCTTCGTCGCCTTGAGAACGATGTCGACGCCCATTTCGCGGCCGCGCAGCGCGGCGGCGGTGTCGGTCGTGAAGAACGGATTGCCCGTCCCGGCGGCGAAGATCACGACGCGCTTCAGCTCGAGATGCCGCAGCGCCCGGCCGCGAATGTACGGCTCGGCGACCTGGTCGATCCGCAGCGCCGACTGGACGCGCGACTCAACGCCGGCGCGGCGCAGCGCGTCCTGCAGCGCGAGCGCATTCATCAGCGTCGCGAGCATCCCCATGTAGTCCGCCGTCGCGCGATCCATACCCGCAGCGCCGACTGGACGCGCGACTCGACGCCGGCGCGCCGCAGCGCGTCCTGCAGCGCGAGCGCGTTCATCAGCGTCGCGAGCATCCCCATGTAGTCTGCCGTCGCGCGATCCATGCCCGCGGCGCCGGGTGCGACACCGCGGAAGATGTTTCCGCCGCCGATGACGACTGCGATCTCGACGCCGAGGCGCACGACCTCGCCGATCTCGGCGACCATGCGATCGATCACCTCGCGGTTGATTCCATACATGTCGGCGCCCATCAGCGCCTCGCCCGAGAGCTTGAGCAGGATGCGCCGGTAGGCGGGCTCCGGCACGGCGGCGACGAGAGTTGCGGGAACGGCTACGGGCTTGGCGGTCATGGCGGCGGTCTCCGATCGGTGTGGAGCGGCACGGTCACGCGCGTAGCTCAAGTCTTCGCCATCGCCGCGACCTCGGCCGCGAAATCGTCCTTTTTCTTCTCGATGCCCTCGCCGACGACGAAGAGCACGAAACCGTTGACGACGGCGCCCTGCGCCTTGACGAGCTGGCCGACGCTCTGCTTGCCGTCGCCTTTGACGAACGGCTGGCCGGCGAGCGTCATCGTCGCGAGCGCCTTGTTGACCTTGCCCTCGACGATCTTCGCCGCCATGTCGCCGGTCTTGCCGTCCTCCGCGACTTGCGCCTCGGCGATCGCGCGCTCCTTCGCGACGATGTCCGACGGAATGCCTGCCTGATCGATCGCCTGCGGCTTCATGGCCGCGACGTGCATCGCGAGGTCCTTGCCGAGCGCATCCTGACCGCCCGTCACGTCGACGAGCACGCCGATCTTGCCGCCGTGAACGTAGGAGGCGATGCGTCCTTTCGCAACCACGCGGGCGATGCGCCGGATCGTGATGTTTTCGCCGATCTTCTGCACGAGCGCGACGCGACGCGCTTCGACACTCTCGCCGCTCGCGAGCGTCTTCGCTCCGAGCGCCGCCGCATCTGCGGGGTTGTCGCGAGCGACGAGCGCCGCCGCTTCCGCGGCAAACGAACGAAAGTCTTCGTTCTTCGCGACGAAATCCGTTTCGCAGTTCACTTCGACGAGCGCGCCCGCCTTCGCGTCCGGCGCGACGTACATTCCGATCACGCCTTCGGCGGCGATGCGGCTCGCGGCCTTCGAAGCCTTCGCACCGCTGCGGATCCGCAGCAGCTCCTCGGCCTTCGCAGCGTCGCCGCCCGCCTCGGTCAGCGCCTTCTTGCACTCCATCATGCCCAGCCCGGTACGCTGGCGCAGATCCATCACCATGCTTGCGGAGATTTCCGCCATCTCGTTCGCTCCGTCCTGCGGTTGTCGTTGCTTGTCTGTCCCACGCCCGTTCCATCGGCGGAACGGGCCGCTCGCGCCGGCCGCGATTCGGCCAGGACGCCTAGCTCGGCGAATCGGCCGCGACTTCGACGAACTCGTCTCCCGCCTCGACGATCTCCTGGATCACCGCGCTGCGGCCCTCGAGGATCGCGTCCGCCGCGCCGCGCGCGTAGAGACGTATTGCGCGGCTCGAATCGTCGTTGCCGGGAATCACGTGCGCGATGCCGATCGGCGAGTGGTTGGTGTCGACGACGGCGACGATCGGGATGCCGAGCTTCGTCGCTTCGCTGATCGCGATCTTGTGATAGCCGACGTCGATGACGAAGAGCGCATCGGGCAGTCCGGCCATTTCCTTGATGCCGCCGAGGCTCTTCTCGAGCTTCGAGAGCTCGCGCTGCAGCGTGAGCGCTTCGCGCTTGTTCATCTTCTCGAACGTGCCGTCGTCGCGCATCTGTTCGAGATCCTTCAACCGCTTGGTCGACGCCTTGACCGTCTTGAAGTTGGTGAGCATGCCGCCCAGCCAGCGCGCGTCGACGTAAGGCATTCCGCAGCGGCGCGCCTCTTCGGCGATGATCTCGCGCGCCTGCCGCTTGGTGCCCACGAAGAGCACCGTCCCCTTGTTCGACGCCAGTTGGCGGATGTAATTCATCGCCTCCTGGTAGAGCTGCATCGTCTTCTCGAGATTGACGATGTGAATCTTGTTGCGCTGGCCGAAGATGTATTCGGCCATCTTCGGATTCCAGTACCGCGTCTGGTGGCCGAAGTGAACTCCGGCTTCCAGCATCTGGCGCATCGTTACCGACATTACGACTCCTTTTCAGGGTTGGACCACGACCCGCCGAAGGCTCGAACACCGCTGCCGATTTGTGAATCGGCGCGGGTTCGGGCACCCTGAGGTGCGGGTCTGCGAATTTGCCCGGAAACCGCTGCCGGCGCCCGGAAATCGGGCCGCATGCGGTCCGGATTTCGGTCAAAACGTCAGCAGGTCGAGCTAACATTCGATTTTAGCACGGAATTTGCCTCGCGGCGAGCGATCGAGGGTCCCATTCTGCCCGGGTCCCATTGCCGAGCGCTCGCCTGCCCATATGTTCGTGGACAGGATGTCTGGCGCCCCTATTATCGACGCAGCGG
>DASSGI010000027.1:0-9680 GCA_035857655.1 Casimicrobiaceae bacterium
CCGCACCACGGGGCCCAGAAATCCACAACGACCGGCAAGTCGTTCGACCCGACGTGGCGGTCGAAGTTTTCCCTGGTGAGTGCGATCGCGTGACCCGGGAACAGCGGTTCCTTGCACGTCCCGCAACGCGGTCCCGACGCGAGACGCTCGCTCGCCACGCGATTCGTCGTGTCGCAGCCCGGGCACACGACGTGGAAGCTTTCGTTCAACTTCACGCACCTCCCTTGGAAGCGACGATCGGGGCGTCGGCCCGGACCGTCCTGCAGCTTTCAGCTTTCAGCGACTATGTGGGCGGGCTGCGGGGAATCAACCCCTCGGGATCCAGCGTAAAAAGTTCCTGCGGGCGCGCCACGCCTTTCATCGCATAGCGGCCGAGACTGACGAGGCGAGCCCGGGCGTCGTCTCCGGCGGCCTGGGCGAACGCCGACGAGACGATGACGGGCTGCTCGAGCGAGCGGCAAAGCGCCTCGATTCGAGCCGTTTCGTTGACCGCCGGCCCGAGGACAGTGAAGTCGAGGCGCCGCGGGCTGCCGACGTTTCCGTAGAGGATCTCGCCGACGTGCAGCGCGATGTGCGCATCGGTCACCGGCAGCTCGGACGCGGTCCGCCGTTCGTTGAGCTCCGCGATCCGGCGCCGCTGCTCGGCGGCCGCGTCGAGCGCCAGGACGCAGGCAGGCTTCTCCTGATTGTCCGGAAAGATCGCGAGAAGGCCGTCGCCGATGAACTTCAGCACGTGTCCGCCGTTCGCTTCGATGCCCTCGACCTGCACTTCCGCATAGTCGTTGAGCAGCGCGAGCACGCCTTGCGCGCCCACGCTGTCCGAAATCCGCGTGAAGCCGACAAGATCGCTGAACCAGATGACGGCTCGAATCGGGTCGGCGCGACCGCGAACGATGTTCCCTTGCAGCACGCGCAGTGCCGCATCGTGACCGAGGTAGGTCGTGATCATCGTGCGGGCGGTCCGATTGATCCTGCGAAGCGTCGCGGCGAGCGTGAGCGTCGGCATGATCGCCTCGAGCATCTCGAGCTCGTGGTCCGAAAATCCGTTGCGTGCATCGGTCGACCACGACGAGACCATTCCCTGGAACGCGCCGAACTGAAGGCTGTCGTCGATCCGCTGGATAAACGCAACGTAATCGGTGATCCCCTGGTCCTGGAACGAGTCGAGCAGCGGGAACTCGCCGCGCCGGTAGGTCGAGTCGAGTCGCCGCCGCAACCTGGGCTCGCCGCTTTCGATCAGCCGATAGAAAGTGCTCTGCAGCCAATCGCTGCTCACTTCGGTGCCCGGCGTTCGCGCGAAATCTTCATACGTCACGCCGCGGCCCCGATGCCAGAACGCCCCCGCGCCGTCGTACGTCGGGTCGAGGAGGTCGGCGCCGATCGCCGCGCGCACGATCGAGACGCCGGCGGCATTGAGCTGCTCGCAAACGCCGGCAAGAATGCTGATGTCGCCCGTTCCCGTCAGGACGGTGCGAACGATCCACTCGCGGATCCGCGAGCCGAGCTCATCGTTGATCGCGTCGCGCGCCATGTCGAACCTCGAAAGAATCGCCTTGCACCAGGAGTGCGCGGCGTTGGAGACGCAAAGCGTCCCGTCGGGATTCCGATCCATTCTACAGCCGGGAGATTCGTGCTCGACGGGGCGCCCGCGCGCCGCGGCGAACGGGTGCAGGACGACTCGGCAAGCCATTGATTCATCTTCGGTTACTCGCGCCTCGCCCCGATGCGGCACAATCAGCGCGTGACTGCGCTGCGAAACGAAGGCGTCGCTCTGCTGACGCTCGTATTGATCGCATCGGCTCCCGCCCGCGCCGAGGACAAGGTTCAGCTCGATCCGTTCGCGCGCGCGACGAGCGGCTTCGCTGCCTGTCCCGAGCAGGCGCCTCCGCTCCTCACTGCGGAGGCGGCACGCGTCGAATCGCACGTGCGCGTCGAGCGCGGATTGCGCTGTGCGATGGAAGGCAAATGCGAGCCCGGCGGCGCGTACAAGCGCGACCCCGAAGTGAACGAGCGAATTCGCGGGCTGATCGCCGGTGACGCGCGTTTCGCCGATGCGTCGATCTGGGTCACGACGACGCGCAAATGGGTGACTCTCGAAGGTTGCGTGCGCTCGACCGCGCAGCGCAAGGCGCTGCTCGCACTCGTCTCGAAGCAGCCCGACGTCGAGCGCGTGTTCGACGAGCTCTCCACGGGATTGCCGAAAAGGGCGTCGCAGCGGACACCGCCGCCCTAGCCGCTGCCTTGGCGCGGCCGCGCGGCCGCGCTGCTACTCGTCGTGCAGCATCGAAAGAAGCCGCTCGAACACGCGGTCGCTCGTCCGCAGCCCGCTGTGCTCGAACTCGTTGGTCACCCACGTCTTCATCCCGCCGATGCGCGCGGCAGTATCCTCGGAGTATCGCCGCGGCACGTACATGTCCTCGGCGTAAACCACCGCGGCGCACGGCACGTCGTTGCGGGCGAGACGCCCTTCGTCGTAGAGGTCCGGCCAGCGCTCCTCGTTTGCCAGGATTTCCGCGACTTCGCGGAGCGGACGCAACTCCCGGTAGTCGTCGAACATCCACGGGTAGATCATCTCGCCGGTGAAAGCGGGCTTGCGGCCGGGCGCCCAGTTCGCCTCGGGAAACTCTTCGCGCACGCGGTGCGCGGACCAGCGCGATGCGCTGCGCTGCGTGTAGCACATCTCGTGCAGCACCGCGAAGATCGGGTGCGCCTCGAACGATTGCGTATTCTCGAGTGCGCGCAGGAACGGGTAGCTCAACTCCTCGCCTTTGCTGCCGATGCAGAACGCGTCCTCGAGCAGGTAGTGGAGGTTTTCCATCCCGTCGTCGAATCCAAGCAGGAAGCCGACCTGCTGGAACCGGCGAACGCTGAGCGTCCCGCCGGCCGGCAACGCAACGGGGTTGCGGTGCAGACGCTCGAGGATTCGCTCGCAGCGCCCGGCGTCCTGCGGATAGCGAGCGAAGAACTTGCGCGTCTTGCGCTCGACTTCCGGATAGGTCTGCCGGTAGTAGTCGTCGGCGCTCGCGCTGAGCGGCGGCAGCCCGCCCGTCACGAACGCTTCGCGCAGGCCCTCGGGATGCGCAGAGAGATAGTGGACCGCGCCAAATCCCCCGTAACTCTGCCCGAGCACGCTCCATTTCTCGTTTTCGCCGGCGAGCCGGCGGCGGATCCATTCGGCATCGTCGACGATGCTGTCGGCCCTGAAATGCATCAGGTAGTCGGCCTGCGCGCGCGCATCGCCGCGGCGCGCGAGCGTCTGCGGCAGCACGACGCTGGAGCGGCCGTTGCCGCGCGAATCGAGAAGCAGCACGCGATAGTCGTCGAGCGCCCGCTTGAGCCACCCGGTGTTCGCGAGCGGGCGCGGACCGGGAAATCCGGGCCCGCCCTGGAGGAACACGAGCCACGGCAGATCTGCCGCGGATTTCTTGACGCTGCGCACCGCGCGCGCGAACAGTTTCAGCGCTTCGCCGGACGGCTTCGCGTGATCGAGCGGAACGTCGAACTCGTGATCGGTGAGCACCATCGCGTGATGGCGCACGGTGGCAAGCGTTCGAAAGTCCGGCATGGTCGTTCCTCCCCCTCGATTTGCTATCCTACCTTGCGAAGGCGGCGAGCGCGCCGCTCGCTGCCACGTCTGGAAGTCCGCGGGAGGTCAATGATGTCCGATCATGTCTACAAGATGCTGGAGCTCACCGGCTCGTCCACGCTCAGCATCGAGGACGCCGTGCAGAAGGCCATCGCCAAGGCGCATCTCACCGTCCGCAACATCCACTGGTTCTCGATCACGGAGACGCGCGGCCACGTCGTCGACGGCAAGGTCGCGCACTGGCAAGTGAGCCTCAAGGTGGGATTCACGCTGGAGTAGCCGCCGAACGCCGCGCGGCTCGAATCACCTGATTGCACGCCCGGGGTCGCTGCTCGCTTCGCCCGGATCGATTGCGCGAGCTCGCGGGCGCGCGCGAGATTGTCAACAATGTTGACAAATCGCGCCGCGGGGATCGGCTATTCGTTCGCGCTTTCGGTCGACGCCGACGCGCCGAGATACGACACCGGTCCGTTGCCGCTGTGCTCGGCGATCTCGAGGATCTTCTTGAGTGCGCATACGGCGTCGTCGATCTTCGAGCAGGTTTCCTGCACCTTGGACGCCGACAGCACCAGCGTGTGCGGCGGCACGTCGCAATGGCAGGAGAGCTCCATGCTCACCGCCGCGAGCGCGTCGAGCACTTTCGCGGCTTCGTCGGCGGCTTCTCGAGTCGGATTCATCGTCGCGGACAGTCAGTGGGTGTTATGGTTGGACTTGCTCGCGTTCGCGCCGTGGTAGAGCGAGCGGACCAGGCGCAGGAGCTCCGGAATCTCGTGGCTCTTGTCCAGGAAAAAGTCGGCGCCGAAGCGCCGCGCAGCGCTGCGATACGTCTTCAGCGTGTAGTTGGTCAGCACGACCAGCAGCGGGCGCTTGGCGGGGGAATCGCCGGAGATCGCCTTCAGGACGTCGAAGCCGTTGCCCTGGCGAAGGGCAATATCGACGACCACGACGTCGGGCCTGACCCGCGCCACGTCGGCGATCGCGGTCCGCGCCGTTTCGGCATGACCGACGATCGCTGCGCCGTTGCCTTCGAGCAACTCTCTCAGCAGAGTCGACATGATCTCCGAATCTTCGACCAGGTAAACGCCAATTTTCATGCGACAAGTAGGCCCAAACCATGCCATGCCCGCCATCATTCCCCGTCCGGGCCGCATGGAGTTACCTATATGCTCGCCGGTGCGGGAGGCTGCTGTCGGCCGCCCGCCAAACTTCATGTAGGACGCGGACGCGCCAGGGATTACGGGTCCGCTCTGTTGTGGCCCGCGCGCGGGAGCGGACCGGCGTAGAGCAGCGCCATTTCGCCCACACGTGATCGCGCCGTCACCTCGATGAATGCATTTGCCGGACCGGGACCGAGGGCATGCCGGAATTCCCATCCCGTTGACCCAAGCCGCGGGTCGTTGAGCACCGTGCGCACGTCCTCGCGCGGAAGCCCGGTCGGACAACGATGGAGCTTCCCATCGACGAGGATCTCGATCGAATCGAGCGGGCCGTCGTCAACGGAGGCCGCCCACCCGCGAAGGAAGAGCTCGCCACTCTGCGACACGCGGCATTCGTCGACCCAGCCCCACGCGCCCTTGCGAAACCTGTCGAGTGCGCTCAAATCGCGGTTTCGCGCATGCGGCACGACGTAGAGATCCTGTTCGTTCGCAAGAGCGCGCCTCACGCGAAAGTACGGGTGACCGGTTCCGCACACGGCGGCGATCGCGTTGCGCACGAACGCTTCGCTCACGAACGTCGTCCCGTACGCGTTGCCGTCGAGCTCGGCGTTCTCGCTGCTCGCGATGAAATGGATGCCGTCCGCAGGCATCGGAATGCGCGCAGGAAGCAGACACTCGTCGTGGACGCTGAAGCATACGATTCCGTCCGGCGTCGTGAGCGATACGAGGCGCGCGAGCCAGCCGTGGAAGAGCTCGCGCGGCAGATGCGAGAAGAGCGACGCAACCCAGATGAAATCGAACTGAATGCCCAGATCGAAGCGCTGCGGGTCCATCGCGGAGAGGACGCCGTGGACGCCGAACTCGGCTGCCGCGAAATCGACGGCGTCGCTCTGGATCTCGGATGCCCAGATCTGAGTCGGCTCGACGGAGAGCGTCAGGAAACGCAGCAGGCGCCCGTAGCCGCATGCGAAATCGAGGAGCCGGTGCGTCGCGCGAGGCGCGCCGAGGACCAGCCGGAACGCCTGCTGCGCTGCGTTGTGCTGCTGCAGCGCGACGTTGAAATACTGGCTGACCGATCGATTCACTTCGTGGAAATGCCGCAACGAGTGCCGCAGCATCTGGTCTCTCGGATGGATGCGCGTGCTCATCGCGCCCATGCCGCGGGTGTCGTTGCGGTAGCCGAGGTGCCGCCACACGGCGTTGCGAAACGCCGGGTCGACGCACTGTTCATTCGCTTTCGCGAGCAGCGAGCCTTCGCTTACGTCCATCGCTTCGCGTCCCTCGTCGATCCCGCGTCGAACGCGCGGGCGGCGGGAGTTTACCGTCTTGACGCGAGCTCCGCGGACCCATCCCCCGCGCTACAGGCCGCCGCGCGTCTCGGAGACCGCGCCATGGTGCGACGCTCGCGAGGCGCGACCCCCGCTCGCGAGAAGCCGTTGCCGCAGCGAGGGCCGTGCGCCCGCATGCCCGGGGCCGATCTGACCGGTGAAATGGTCCGGAACCGGAATCGGCTCGCGACGACGCGTCGGCGATCGAGCGTCGTCGGCGAGTTCGAGCTCGGTCACCCTGTACAACCCTCGCATGAAAAAGGGAAGCTGCACTTCGGGATCCACGATATCCGCCGTCGACAGCACGCGCAATCCACGGTGCTCGATCGGTCCCCCTATCTTTTGCAGCGGAAACCCCAAGCGCCGGAAATGCGTGAGGAGACGCGGCTCGGTCAACAGGTAGAGCCTCGAGACGTCGAGTCGCCGCGCGAGCGCGATCGCGCCGAGATAGAGGCCGAGCTGCACGTACGGGTGCGACGGGTGCGGCGTGCCGAAGCCGCCGCGCGAAAGTTCGTTGCGCGCATCGCCGCGCTGCCTCCGGAATTCGCGGGCAAGAGTAAGCCTCGAGATCTCGGCAATCCCGCGGGAATCCCGGTCTTCACGCGTCGAAGCAGCAGATGCCGCGAATGCTCGTCGAATTCGTCGCGTTCGCGTCCGTCGAAGCTCGGCCGCTCGAAACCCAGTTCGTCGACGTAGACCCGGTGTCGCAGACGATACACCTCGTCCTTGAGCTCGGGTGTCAGCGCCTGCGCGAGCTCGAAGCGCTCCTTGAACTTGTTCGCGGGGTTGAGGCGGTGCAGCCAGTACATGTTTGCGACGCGGGTTGTAGCGGGGACCGGCGGGAACTCCCAGGGAGGCCGGCAGCTCTTGGCGGCTGCCTGCCAATGCCAAAGGCACTCCACCGGGCCCGTATTTTGCTATGGTGGCCGATGCACGCCTGAATTCAGCGGCTTCCGGACCAAGAGGAACAGGATGACCATCGCCAAAGCGCTCGTCGTGGACGACTCCAAGGTCGTCCGGGTCATGTTCAAGCGCATGCTCGAGGCCCGCGGCCTCGGCGTAGAGACCGCCGCCTCCGGCCAGGAGGCGATCGACCATCTGAAGGGGCACTCGACCGACATCATTTTCATGGATTACATGATGCCGGCCGCCGACGGCTTCGAGGTGACGAGCCAGATCGTCGCGAATCCGCAGACCTCGGCGATTCCGGTCGTCATGTGCACGGCGAACGACACGCCGAACGACCGCGCGCGCGCGAAGGTGTGCGGCGCGAGCGGTTTTCTGACGAAGCCCATCGGCGAAGCCGCGCTCGACGTCGTGCTGGCCGAGATGCGCGAACGAACACCGGTTCGCGCGCCCGTCGCGGTCGCGGTGGCGCAGCCTGCCGCGGCGACTGCAGGTCTTTCACGCGAGGAAATCAGCGAGATCGCGCGGCAGGTCGCGCGCGAAGTGGCGGAGAAGCTCATCCAGGATGCAATCGCCGCGACCCGCGTGCCGTCGGACCAGACGATGCGCGAGGCCGCGCAGAGCGCTGCCCACGACGTTGCGAAGAGCGCCGCAGAGGAAGTTGCAAAGCATGCCGCCGAGGAAGTTGCGAGGAGCACGGCCAGGGAAGTCGTCGCGACGTGGAGAGCCGAAGCTGCGAACACGAGCGAGCACGCGGAGAATGCGGCGATGGCAGCCGCCGAGCGCATCGCGAAGACGATCATGGTGCAAGCGGCCGACGAAGCCGACGCGACGCGACGCGCCGCGCAGACTTCGGTCGACGAGAAGCTGCGCGAAGCGCTTGCGGCCGTGTCGTCCACTGCGGAGAGCGTTGCGCGTCAGGCCGTCGACGCAGCGAAGGCGGAGATTCACGACACGGCCCGCGGCGTCGCCGACGCCGCGCACGGAGAGCTCGAGCAGCGCGCGGTCGCGGCGGCCGAGCAGGCTGCGCGCGATCTGGTTCAGAAGGCGACGGCAGATTCGGAAGCCGCGCGCCATTCCGTCGACGCGGTCGTCGACGAGAAGCTGCGCGAAGCGCTCGCGACGGTTACGTCGACCGCTGAGCGGGTCGCGCACGACGCGATCGAATCGGCGAAGACATCGCTCGCGAGCGAGGCGCGCGAACAAACGGAAGCCGAGCGCAGCGCGGCGCAGGAAAGAATCCGTGCCGCCGCCGAAGCCGCAGCGACTTCGGTCGCCGAGGCTGCCGCACGGACGGTCGCCGCGGAGATCGCGCGCGAAGCCTCCGACAAGCGTGTCGAGGAAAAACTGCAGGAAGCGCTGGCCGGCGTCCAGGCGACGGCCGAAAAGACGGTGCTCGCGACGCTCGAATCGGCGAAGGCCGACTTGGGCGACTCGTCGCGTCAAGTGCTCGAGTCTGCGCGCGACGAATTGCAGGAATCCGTTCGCAGCACCGCGGAAGCCGCGGCGAAACCCATCGCCGAAGCCGCGGCTCGCGCGGTCGTCGAGCAGGTTGCGCGCGAGATGCTCGCCGCTGCTCTCGCCGAGGAGGCCGCGTCGCGCGCACGCGTCGAGCAGGCGACGATCGCCGTCGCAGAGCGCGTCGGGCGCGAACTGGTGCAGGCCGCATTCGCCGCCGCGCAAGGGAAGCCCGGCGAAGCCGTCGGCGGATCGGAAGCGACGAGCGCGACCGATACATCGACCGAAGCGATGCGAGTGGCAGATGCCCCGGCCGCCGAAAGAGCGTCCGCGGAACCACCGCCGGCCGCGCGTGGTTTGCCTGCCGCGGTCCTACCCTGGCTTGGCGCGGTGACGCTCGCCGTCCTCTACCTGCTCGCGAAGACGTTCCTGTAATACGCGCGCGCCTCCGCAGCTCGGGGGCCGCTTCTGCGGCTTCGTTTGCCGCATCGCGACTTTGTTCGACGATTCATGGCCTTTCCGTCCGACGGCCCAGCTATGGCGAACGCTCGCGCCGCGATGATCGCGTGAATGGCACGCTATTTGCCGGTCTCAGCATCGCCTTTTTCGGCGATGTCACTGGGCGGACACCATGTCGATCTACCACGCACGGCGCAAGCAGCCGGGCGGGACACGACGGCCAGCGCCGACAGCGCCCGCGAGCGACGCCCTCGACTTTGCCGCTGCCGCCTCCGAGGAGGCGCCGGCGAACATGGCCAGGCTGCGCAAAGCCAGCCCGGTCCAGTACATGCCAGCGACGATCAAATGGATCGAATCATTGCCGTCCGAGATCTGTCCAATCGCCCTCGGCAAGCAGCATGCTCGGATCGCAAACCTTCTCGCCCAGCAGTGGAACGATGACGAGGCGTGTCGCGCGTATTTCGACGACCTATTAATGGGCCGGCGCGCGAAGCGCCGGGGATTTTCCGCTAACGTCCGCGGCGAGCTGTGGGTGCTGCGCGAGTATTTTCAGCGGACACGGCTGACGACGGTCAACGCGAGATCGTCTGACCGGCAGTTCCTTCGCTCAGCGGCTGTAGCCGACGCCACCGCCGCCCGCAGGCACGACGACGACGGGCCGCCCCGCTCCGCCGGCACCTACGGCAGTGGGGCTCGAGGTTTCCCGTGTGTAGATGCCCCCAGCGGTTCGTGGCGAGCGCGCCTGGAGGAGATCGCTTGCGCTTTGAGGCTTTACGCTCGCGTAGG
>DASSGI010000028.1:0-2321 GCA_035857655.1 Casimicrobiaceae bacterium
CGCGGCGCGCGGTGACATCGCGCGCGGAGAGGCCGATGACGAAGATCTTCTTGAACGGTCCTGCGTTGTAAGCCGGGTCGCGCCACTCGCTCTGCAGCGTCGTCGACGCGCAGCCCGCGACGAGCACGAGACCGGCGAGGACCGTGATTGCACGAGTGAAGTATTTGCGCATGAGCGAACCTCGTCGCGCGACGGCGCGATTCCGAATGCCTGCGGAAGCCGCGTTTCTCGATCCGCAGCCAGTCAATGATACGTGAACGCCGTGCGCCGCGCGGCTATTCCGAAGTTCCGATCCCCTCGCGCGCCGCGGCCATCGCCTGGGCGAGCACATCGGCATCGCCGATGTGGTTGGCGAGCAGCAGGATCAGCTTCGCGTTGACGAGCGCGCTCTCTGCGTCGGTGAGCCCGCGGTGCGCGGCGATCAGCCGCTCGTAGAAGTCGTCGGGAGCGGCGATGTTGGGATCGGTGTTCAGCGTTGCCATCGGAATTCCCTTGTCAGCCATTGCAGGTCGCGCGGGCAATCGCCGCGCGCACGCGATCGAGATCGAACGCGCGCCAGCGGGCGCAGACGTGTTGGTCCGGCCGAATCAGGTAGACGGTGCCCGGACGCGCGTCGTAGCGGCGACGTGCGAGACCCTGAACGTCGTCGAGCTGCACCGCGCCAGGATGCGTCGATCCGCCGACGTGGACACCGCCACACCCGATGCGGTCGCGCGCGAGCGACTCGACATCCGAAGGATCGAGGGCCGCGTCGAACGCGAGCAGCGTGAACGTGCCACCCAGATATCCGAGCAGCCACGGACCGGACGGGCCTTCGACCGGTGCGTCGGCGGCGGGCGCGCCAGGTATCATCGCGCCGGAGTTTCTCGCGAAATCCGCGTCGTGGTCGTCGCTATTGAGCGGCGAGCTCGCGAGAATCGACGGTACCGAAAGCCTTCCGCTGTTGACGAGCCGGCGGGCGAACGCGTAGTGCTTCGCGAGCGAGAGCACTGCGTCGCGAAACGTTCGCGATACGCTGCTCTTCGGCGTGATGAAATCGGTCGAGCGCGTCGAATTGAGAATGTTCTCGTCGGCGGCCAGGGTCCGCTCTGCGTCGTAGCTGTCGAGCAGCCGCTCGGGAGCACGCCCGTCGACGACGAGCGCGAGCTTCCAGACGAGGTTGTCGGTATCCTGGATCCCGCTGTTCGCACCGCGCGCGCCGAACGGCGATACGACGTGCGCCGCGTCGCCGGCGAAGATCACGCGGCCGTGGCGAAAGCGCTGCATCCTCCGGCATTGGAACGTATAGACGCTCGCCCATTCGATCTCGAACTCCGTGTCGTTTCCGAGCATCGCCTTGAGCCGCGGCACGATGCGCTCGGGGCGTTTCTCGACTTCGGGATCGGCATCCCAGCCGAGCTGAAAATCGATCCGCCAGACGTCGTCGGCCTGCCGGTGCAGCAGCGCCGACTGGTTCCGATGGAACGGCGGATCGAACCAGAACCAGCGCTCCGTCGGAAAGCTCGACGTCATGTAGATGTCGGCGATAAGGAAGCGGTCGTGGAAGACCTGCCCTTCCGCTTCGAGGCCGAGCATGCGCCGGACGGGGCTCCGCGACCCGTCGGCAACGATCAGCCAATCGCATTCGATCCGGTATTCGCCGTCCGTCGTTGTGACTTTGACGTCGACGCGGTCTTCGTGCGGCACGACGCCGGTGACTTTGTTCTGCCACCGGAGCTCGATGCCGTCGAGCTCGCTCGCGCGATTCACCAGGAACTCCTCGAGCCAGTATTGCTGGAGATTCACGAACGCCGGACGCCGGTGGCCGGGCTCGGGAAGCAGGTCGAACCGATAGACGAGCTCGTCGCGGAAGAAGACCTTGCCGACGTTCCAGCCGATGCCCTTGTCGACGATCGGTTGTCCGCATCCGAGCCGGTCAAGGATCTCGAGCGCGCGCTTCGCGTAGCAGATCGCGCGCGAGCCCACCGACACCGTGCAGTCCTCGTCGAGGACGACGACCGGAATCCGATGCAGCGCGAGATCGATCGCCGCGGTGAGGCCGACGGGCCCGGCTCCGACGACGACGACGGGCCTTCGCGCGCCAGGACTGTCGAGCTCCCCGGGGCGAACGTAGGGATAAACCGGATTCGTGTAAGTTTTCACCCGAGAACCCGCCTCAAAATGAGGCGAACGGGCCGAGAGCGCGAAGGCCCGCAGCGAGCCCCGAGATAGTACATAGATGTACAGCGAGGGGCGAGCGAGGACACGACAAAGCTATCGGTCCATGCAGCCAATTTTGAGCTAGCGCTTCGCTTCGCGGATCATGTTGCGCGCTATGATGA
>DASSGI010000029.1:0-4663 GCA_035857655.1 Casimicrobiaceae bacterium
TGGTGGCACTCGACTGGCCGGTCGTCGAGAGGCTGCTCGGTGACCGCCCCATCACCGAGGAAAGCATGGCGGACGCGCTATTCGATCATCGCGATCTGATCGAAAGAACACTGCGCGCCCACCTCTTCGCGCAGGGCGTACCCCTGTCCGGGCAAGTGGTGCTCGATCTCGAGGATTTTCGCTTCGCGGCGAACGGCTGAGGCGTCGTCGCGGCAGCGTCGCGCTCAGCGCGAAGCTGCCCTTCCCGATCCCGCCCTTTACGCGCGATGAGTCGCGCGTGTGCGAGCCGCCTTGCGCGCGGCGGCGGAGCGTGCGGTGGAACCTTTGGTACGCACTGCCTTTTTTGCGGCCGCAGAACGGGCGGCCGGACCCCGGCGACGTGCGGCGGAACGCGCCTGCTTCGCGAGCTCCGTTTTCGACGCGGCCGCGTGTCCCTCGCGTTTCAATGCGGCAGTGATCGCACGCGAGCGCTTCGGCGAGACATCGGTGTCACCGCGCCGACCCTTGCGGGACGCGGACGCGGCACTGCGACGCGTCTCCTCGCTCACCGTCCCCTTCTTCGGCGCAGGTAGTTTCACGCCGGCGCGGCGCGCTTTCGAAAGTCCGATCGCGATGGCCTGCTTGGCGGATCGGGCGCCGTGCTTGCCCTTGCGAATGTGTTCCATTTCCTCCCGGACGAATTCCCCGGCTTGCGTGCTCGGTGACTTGCCTTCGCGTTCGTCCTTCTTCGCGCGCTGCAAGGTACGCTTGTCAGGCATAGCTCTATCTCCATCAGAACCTCACTAACCGTGAGTATGGATGCCCGCGCCAACGCGAAGGTGTCAGCGGAAATCGATCACTGATGTCGGACGGCGTCGCGTCCGATGCGATTTCTCTCGAGGGCGCGAAAAAAAGAACCTCCGACAGCGCGGAGGTTCGGAGAGTTGCCAGAGGAGTTACTACAGCCAGCTCACCTCCGAGGTGAGGCGAAAGCGATTGACCGAGGCGCGGATGGCGACGAATGCGTTACGGGATGCGCGCTGCCGCCAAGGGTAACAGCAGCGCTTCAGGCCGCCACCGCGGATCGGGAAATCGTTCGCATCGGCTACGATGCATTCCCCGTGCCAAGTCATCTAAAATCAATTCCAACAACAGCTTGCGTTGTCGTTTACAACGCGCGCCGCGCCGAATGTAAATGCACCCGACAGGACGCTCGCGCGCTGCACCGAATGCCGCATTTCACGCTGTCCGACTTCGACTACGCACTGCCGCCGGAGCTCATCGCACAGTCGCCCGCGAGCGAGCGCAGCGGCAGCCGCCTGCTGCGCGTCGCAGGTTCGACGCTCGCCGATCTTCGTTTCACCGATTTGCCGCGGCTCGTCGCGCGCGGCGATCTGATGGTATTCAACGACACGCGCGTCGTGAAGGCGCGTGTCAACGCGCGCAGGCCGACCGGCGGAAAAGTCGAGCTCCTGCTCGAGCGCGCCATCGACGCGACCGACGCGATCTTCCAGCTCCGCGCGAGTCATCCGCCGCATCACGGCGGCGTATTGCTCTTGCCGGGCGGCGCGCGCGCGACGGTCGTCGAGCGCGACGGAAGGTTCTTCCGACTGCGGCTCGAAGGCGTCGAATCGCTGGCTGCGTTTCTCGAGCAGCACGGCGAGGTGCCGTTGCCACCCTATATCGCGCGGGCCGCAGCCGACGCCGACGCCGAGCGCTATCAGACCGTCTATGCGCGCCACCCCGGTGCGGCGGCAGCTCCTACAGCGGGACTGCACTTCGACGAAGCGATGCTCGAAGCGCTTCGGGCGGCCGGCGTCGAATTCGCGTACGTCACGCTCCACGTCGGCGCGGGAACGTTTCAGCCGGTCGACGACGAAGACCTCACGCGGCACACGATGCACGCCGAACGCTACCGGATTTCGCCGGAGTGCGCGGCGGCGATCGCGGCAGCGCGTGCGCGCGGCGGGCGCATCATCGCTGTCGGGACGACGAGCCTGCGCGCGCTCGAATCGTCGGTGGACGAAAGAGGCAACGTCGCGCCGGCGGAAGTCGAGACACGCCTCTTCGTCACTCCCGGATACCGCTTTCGTGTCGTCGATCGGCTCGTCACCAACTTTCACCTCCCGAAATCGACGCTGCTGATGCTGGTGAGCGCGTTCGCCGGGTACGAGAACATCCGCGCCGCATATGCGCACGCGATCGCCGAGCGCTATCGCTTCTACAGCTACGGCGACGCGATGCTGCTGGAGGCGGATACGGAGGCAGCAGCAGGTGACTGAGCTGTCGCACCCAACTAGACTCCCGCGATGCAATTCACGCTGATCGCCACCTCGGGCAATGCGCGGCGAGGGAGGCTCGAGCTCGCTCACGGAGCCGTCGAGACGCCGGTGTTCATGCCGGTCGGCACGTACGGCACCGTCAAGGCGATGTCGCCCGCCGAGCTCGCCGGCGACGGCGCACAGATCGTGCTCGGCAACACGTTTCATTTGTGGCTTCGTCCCGGCGTCGAAGTGATCGCTGCGCACGGTGGCCTTCATCGCTTCATGGGCTGGACGAGACCGCTGCTCACCGACTCCGGCGGCTTTCAGGTCTGGAGCCTCGGTCCGCTGCGCAAGGTGCGCGAGGAAGGCGTCGCGTTCGCGTCGCCGGTCAACGGCGATCGGCTGCTGCTGACGCCCGAAGTCTCGATGCAGATCCAGCGCGCGCTCGACGCCGACGTCACGATGGTGTTCGACGAATGCACGGCGTACCCGGCGACGCGCGACGAAGCGGCGGCGTCGATGGAGCTCTCGTTGCGCTGGGCGCGACGTTCGCGCGCGGAGTTCGACGCGCTCGGCAACCCGAACGCGCTGTTCGGGATCGTTCAGGGCGGCATGTTCGACGATCTTCGCGAGGCTTCCCTCGCGGGACTCGTCGACGTCGGCTTCGACGGCTATGCGATCGGCGGGATGTCGGTGGGCGAGCCGAAGGAAGAGATGCTCCGGACCCTCGCACATATCGGCGTGCGGCTGCCGGCCGATCGGCCCCGCTACCTGATGGGCGTCGGGACGCCCGAGGACCTGGTCGCCGGAGTCGCCGCCGGCATCGACATGTTCGACTGCGTGCTGCCCACGCGCAACGCGCGCAACGGATGGCTGTTCACGCGGTTCGGCGACATCAAGATACGCAACGCGCGGCATCGTGCGGACACGGGCCCCCTCGACGACCAATGCGGCTGCTACACGTGCGCGAACTTCACCCGCGCCTACCTGCACCATTTGCAGCGCGTCAACGAAATCCTCGGCGCCCGCCTCAACACGATCCACAACCTTCACTACTACCTGTGGCTCGTGGCCGAGATGCGCGAGGCGATCGCCGGCGGTCGCTTCGAAGCCTGGACCGCCGAGTTCCGGCGTGACCGCGCTCGCATGGTAGAATGACAAGTTAACCATTCGCCGCCCGCCAACGAGTCGGGCGGCTCGGCCGCGCCCCGCTTCGCACGCGCCCCTCATCGGAGGAACGTAAACGTGTTGATCGACCCGTTGATCACTTCGGCGCACGCTCAGGCCGCACCCGCGTCGCCGTTCGGCAGCGACCTGATGGCGTTCCTGCCGATGGTCGCGATCTTCGTCGTCTTCTACTTCCTGCTGATCCGGCCGCAGCAGAAGAAGGCGAAGGAAGCGAAGGCGATGCTCGACGCGCTGCAGAAGGGCGACGAAGTCGTCACGGCGGGCGGAATCCTCGGCAAGATTTCGAAGATCAGCGATCAGTACGTCACGGTCGAGGTTGCCGATAGAACCGAGCTCACCGTGCAGCGCGGTGCAATCTCCCAGCTGCTGCCCAAAGGCACGATCAAGGGGCTGTGACGGCCGCCTCGATCGCCGCGCTCCGCACGCCGACTCCGCTCGTTAGCCGCGACCCGAAGCGCGCCGCCGGCCCCCGCCTCCCCGAGCCATGAACCGTTATCCGCTCTGGAAGTACGTGATCATCGCCGTCGCGCTCCTCGTCGGCATCGTCTACACGGTACCCAATTTCTTCCCCGAGGTCCCCGCCGTTCAGGTCTCTTCGTCGAAGGCCGGCATCAAGATCGACGCCGCGCTCCAGACCACCGTCGAAGATGCGCTCAAGGCGGCTTCGATACCGTTTCGCGGCGATGCGCTCGACCCCACCGGCATCAAGGTGCGCTTCGCCGACCTCGAGACGCAGCTCAAGGCGAAGGACATCCTGCAGGAAAAGCTCGGCGCCAACTACATCGTTGCGCTGAATCTCCTTTCCGCCTCGCCGGAATGGCTGACCGCGATTGGCGCGAAACCGATGTATCTCGGCCTCGACCTGCGCGGCGGCGTGCACTTCCTGCTGCAGGTCGACATGAAGGCTGCGCTTGACAAGGCCGGCGATCGCTACACGACCGACATCCGCTCGCTGCTGCGCGAGAAGAAGGTGCAGTACTCGGGCGTCGCGCGCGAGGGTTCGAACGTCGTCGTGCGCTTCCGCGATGACGCCGAGCGGGTGAAGGCGCGCAACGAGATCGAGAAGGCGTTCCCGGATCTCGTTCTCCGCGACGCCGATACGAGCGGAGAGCTGCGACTCGTCTCCGGATTGAAGCCGGAAGCGCAAAAGCGCATCCAGGACGGCGCGGTCCAGCAGAACATCACGATCCTGCGCAATCGCGTCAACGAGCTGGGGGTCGCCGAGCCGATCG